>CAXUBM010000391.1:0-2574 GCA_964249235.1 uncultured Acetobacteraceae bacterium
TCGTCGCCTCCGACTTCCTCTTCGGCGCCGAGAACATCGACAACGTCCGCGTGCTCACGCTGAACGCCCTCAGCGCCCACCAGAACGCCGTCGACGGCCTCGCCAAGACCGACCCCGCCGACGTCACCTTCGGCTGGGTCGCCAACCAGATCATCGACGACCAGTCGATCTGCGAGCCGCCCCACATCCTGGCCCTCACCAAGGACGCCATCGCCCGCGCCAACGTCGTCGCCTACCAGTCCGCCACCGGCGGCAGCAGCCCGACCCAGACCGGCATCCCGCTCCCCACCCGCGTCGGTGTCCGCATCAAGAATTGACCGGCGCCGCCCTTCAGCCGGCCAGGTCCGCATACGCCGGGTCGCGCCTGATCACCGCGCCCACGAACGGGCACACCGGCACCACGCGCACACCCTCGCGCCGCGCCTCGTCCAGCACCGCCCGGACCATCGCCGATCCCACGCCGCGCCCCTCCAGCGCCCCCGGCACCTCCGCGTGCAGCAGCACCAGCCGACCCGCCTCGCGCCGATAGGTCACGAACGCGACCTGCCCCTCGACCACGGCCTCGAAGCGGCCCCGTTCTCGATTGTCCGAAATCTCCATCATCGCTTCCCCAAATGAATGGCCGGGGCGCCGCCCTGGACCCGCCGGCAACGAGCGTCCGGCCCTTTGGATCCAAGCGGTTCGCGCCTTGCGGATGGGGCAGAGCCCCTGGCCTGCTATAGACCTCTCCTCGCATCCACCGAAGGAACCGTCGTGCTCGACCGCCCCCAGGGCGCAGCTCCGCCCGACCAGCCTCTCAGTCCGGCGCCCCGCGTCGCCTCCGGCGAACTCATCGCCTACCGCCTGTTCGACGTCGCCTACGCCATCGACCTCGCCGTCGCCGAGCGCCTGTGGCAGTCGCCCGCCGCCCGCAAGCGCCTGCAGATGACCCCGCCCAAGGCCGTCGCCTACGACGTCCCGCCGCTCGTGCTGTCCCTGGAGCCGGTGCTGATGACGCTCGGCGGCGTCGAGCTCCAGGCCGACGTCACCGCCCGCCTCTACGATTTCGGCGTGCTGACGCTGGTCCTGCGCGTCCCCGGCTCCGGCCTCGGCTGGGACGAGTTCTCCGCCCGCCTGCAACATCTCCACGCCACCACCGGCCTGGGCGTGCCCACCGCCCTCTGGGCCGATCTCACCCGGCGCATCTGCACCGAACTCGGCGCCGCCCTGATCCGCCCCGCGACCTCCGTCCTCGAGGAGGACTACCTCGTCGCCGTCGTCCGCCGCTTCGACCAGCCGCTGGACGCGACCACCCTGCTCGACGCGCTCGATCTCGTCCCGCTCCTGTCCGGCGAGCGCATGGCCCTCTCCCAGCCGGCCCGCCACGACCTGCTGCGCAACCGCTTCTCCTACTACAACGACGATCTCGCGGTGCTCACCTGGGACCGCGCCTTCCTGCTCGAGCCCCGCGGCGACTCCGACGTCCTCGACGTGCTCGAAGTCGCCAACGCCCAGCTCCTGGAGATGCGCTACTACGACGAGCTCCTCGACGACGAGCTGCCCCGCATGTACGACCTCGTCGAAACCACCCGGCGCACCAGCCGCCTGTTCGGCTCCCGCCGCTTCGCCAAGCTCGCCAGGCGTCTCTACACCCTGGTCGCCGAAGTCACCGAGCTCACCGAACGCGCCGAAAACGCCCTGCAGGTCACCGAGGACGTCTACCTCGCCCGCATCTACAGCGCCTCGCTCGACCTGTTCCGTGTCCGCATCGTCAGCGCCGCCGTCGACCGCAAGCTCGCCATCATCCGCGACACCTACGCCGCACTCTACGACGAAGCCTCCGGCGCCCGCGCCGCCGCCATGGAACTCGCCGTCGTCCTGCTGATCGTGTTGGAGGTGGTGCTGGCGATCGTTCGTCCTTGAAGGCCAGGGCTCCGCCCTGGACCCGCTGGGGGCGAGCCCCCAGACCCCGTCGTCAAGGCTCGGTTGACGGATCGCAAATCTTTTCAAGATTGTTAGAGCACGTACTAACAATCGGCAGCGGGGCTGGCGGTAACGGGCTGACGATGTCCACTCCGGGTTGTCTGCTTGCGCACACACGGGCGACCTCACCCGAGCGCGATCGTTGCCAGCAGCGCGCCCAGCAATGCCGGCGGCATCACCAACAACCCGAGCTTCAGGAACTGCCAGGCACTGACCGACATGCCTTCCCGCCGCAGCGCCGTCAGCCACAGGATTGTCGCCAGCGAGCCCGTCACCGACAGGTTCGGCCCGATGTCGACGCCGATCAGCACCGCCGCGCGCACGCTGTCCGGCAGGTGCCCGCTCGTCGCCACCCGCCCCGACACCAGGCCCACCGGCAGGTTGTTGGCGAAGTTGCAGGCCACCGCCAGCACGATCCCCGTGATCCACGCCGCCCGGTCCGCCCCCTGCCGCACCAGCCCCTGCAGCACCGACGCGAGCCCGGCCGTCACCCCCGTCCGGCCCAGCGCCTCGACCAGCACGAACAGTCCCGCCACCAGCGGCAGCCCGCCCCACGCAATGTCCTTCGCCACCGCGAGCGGCGACAGGCCCGATCGCGCCATCCCCAGCACC
>CAXUBM010000392.1:0-2572 GCA_964249235.1 uncultured Acetobacteraceae bacterium
GTCGGCGGCCGCCGCGGCACGCCGAACGGGAAGGCGAGCACGCGCAGCATGATCCCGACCACCGGCAACGGAAAGTTCCGGCACAGCTCCCGGATCGCCGTGTGCGCCCGCTCGAACCCGTCCTCGACCGCCCACAGCGCCATCGGCAGGTCCGCCTCGGGACGCCCGTCATCCTCGAAGCGCTTGAGCACCGCCGAGACGATGTAGAGCTGGCTCAGCACGTCGCCGAGCCGCGCGGTGACGCTTTCGCGCCGTTTCAACCCGCCGCCCAGGCTCGCCATCGCGACATCGCTCGCCAGCGCCAGCACCGACGACAGCCGCGACGCATGCTGGTAGGCACCCGCCAGCGCCGGCGCCGTGTCGCGCGGCGCGCGCCGCAGCCGCCCGAACGTCAATGCGTCGGCCACCACGCGCAGCAGATTGCCCGCCACGTGATCCACGTAGCCGAAGAACGCCCGGTCGAAGGCGGCCAGCCCCGCGTCGCCCTGCTCGGCCGCCGCCCGCATCATCGGCAACACGAACGGATGGCAGCGGATGGCACCCTGCCCGAAGATGATCAGGGCGCGCGTCATGATGTTCGCCCCCTCGACGGTGATCGCGATCGGCGCCTGCTGGTAGGCGCGGGCCAGGAAGTTGCCCGGCCCCATGCAGATCCCCTTGCCACCGACCACGTCCATTGCGTCGTTGATCACGAGGCGTGCCCGCTCGGTGATGTGGTATTTGGAGATCGCCGAGATCACCGACGGCTTTTCGCCTGCATCGATCGCCGCTGCCGACAGGGTGCGGCACGCATCCATGGCATAGGTGTGGCCGCCGATCCGCCCCAGCGGCTCGGCGCCCGCCTCGAACTGCCCGATCGGCACGTTGAACTGACGCCTGATCGCCGCGTAGGCGCCGGTCGCGTGCGCCGCCAGCTTGGCCGCACCGGTGGCCGACGCCGGCAGCGAGATCGCCCGCCCCGCCGCCAGACACTCCATCAACATCCGCCAGCCCTGCCCGACCTGTGCCTCGCCGCCGATCACCGCGTCGATCGGCACGAACACGTCGCGTCCCCGCGTCGGCCCGTTCTGGAACACCGCATTGAGCGGCCAGTGCCGCCGCCCGATCTCGACGCCCGGGTGGTCGGCCGCGATCAGCGCGCACGTGATCCCCGGCTCCGCTCCCCGGCCAAGCAACCCATCCGGGTCACGCACCCTGAATGCCAGTCCCAGCACCGTCGCGATCGGGGCCAGCGTGATGTAACGCTTGTCCCAGCTCACGATGAAACCCAGCGTTTCCCGCCCCTGCCAGGTCCGGCGGCAGACGATCCCCACATCCTCCATCGCCGCCGCATCCGAGCCGGCATACGGATTGGTCAGCGCGAAACACGGGATCTCGTCGCCGCGCGCGAGCCGCGGCAGGTAGTGGGCCTTCTGCGTGTCCGTCCCGTAATGCAGCAGCAGTTCGGCCGGCCCGAGCGAATTCGGCACCATCACCGAAACCGCCGCCGCCGAGCAACGGGTCGCGAGCTTGGTCACGATCGCCGAGTGCGCCGCCGCCGAAAACTGCTTGCCGCCGTAGGCGCGCGGAATGATCAGCCCGAGAAACCCGTGCGCCTTGACGTAGTCCCATGCCTGCGGCGGCAGGTCCTGCCACACGGTCGAGCTCTGCCAATCGTTGGCGAGGTCACAGAGTGCCTGCGTTTCGTTGTCCAGGAACGCGCGCTCCTCCGACGTCAACGACGCGCATGGCGTCGCCAGCAACCGGTCCCAATCCGGCCTGCCGCCGAACAGCTCGGCGTCCCACCAGACCGTCCCGGCTTCGATCGCCGCGCGTTCGGTCGCGCTCACCCGCGGCATCAGCCGCCGGAACAGCTCGAGCAGCCGCGCGCTGACCAACCGGCGCCTGGTCGTCTCGTGCATGAAGGGGCCCAGCACGCAAGCGGCGAGCAGGACGCCCAGAACGATGGCGACGATCATGGCTCATGGCCTCCAAGTGCCGCCAGGATGTCGTCGTCTCCGGTCCCGGCGTCCAGCGGGGCACCATCGACAGCCTCGAATTTCAGCCGGCACCGTCCCACGCGGGTGCCGTCAGGAGCGGGCGTCGCCGGTGCCGGCCCGGACGGGCCCGGCCGGATCGCTCGATCCGGTGTCAGTCTGCCCATCAATGCGGCATCGGGTCCGAGCGTGGCGAAGCTCAAGATCAGTGCACCAACTCTCAACGGCGTTGTGGCACGCGTGTTGCTTCCCGTTTCGCATGCTCAGATGCGAGACCCACCGCGCCACGATGTGGACGCGGCCCGATTGCCGTTCGCGCCCACAGGGCTTTTCGAGCCCGTAACAAGTCTGTGCTGCGGCTTGACGGCTTGACGTCCTCCAACCAAGACAACCGACTTGGGCGATAAGCGGGATCAAGTCGGCGGGAGCATCCCGCGGTCGCGAGAAGTCGAGAGGTATGATCGCTGATGGACTACGCCCAGCAACAACGCAATCCGGCCCGCAAGATCGGCGGCATCGTCATCGTCGCCGCGCTGCATGTTCTGCTGATCTGGGCACTGATCAATGGCCTCGGCAGCCAGATGATCGAGCTGATC
>CAXUBM010000393.1:0-2563 GCA_964249235.1 uncultured Acetobacteraceae bacterium
GCGGCCATCAGGACGACGGCGTCGTGGTCGGAAAGGCCGGGGACGAGGACGGTCGTGGCGGTCTGGGCCTTCGGCATGACGCGCACGGAGATCTCGGTGAGAACGGAGAGCGTGCCGAAAGCGCCGGCCTGGAGCTTGCACATGTCGTAGCCGGTGACGTTCTTGACGACCCTGCCGCCGGCGCGCCAGCCTTCGCCGCGGCCGTTCACGGCGGCGAAGCCGAGGAAATGGTCGCGGGCGGCGCCGGCGCGGACGCGGCGGGGACCGGCGAGATTGCAGGCGAGCGTGCCGCCGAGCGTGGCGCGGTCGCCCCAGTCGGGCGGCTCGAACAGGAACGTCTGGTGGTTGGCGTCGAGGAGCGCCTCGATCTCGCGCATGGTGGTGGCCGGGCGGGCGGTGATGACGAGCTCGGAGGGTTCGTAGTCGATGACGCCGGCCAGCCGCTCGAGCGACAGGGTCTGATCGGCCCGGGACGGCCGGCCTAGAGATCGCTTGCTGCCGCCCGCGACGATGTCGAGCGATCGCTCAGCGGCGAACGCGTCGGCCACCATGTCGCGCAGCTCGCTGCCATCCCTAGGAGTCATGCGGGTCCGGAGCCGCCGGCCCCCCGGCGGGGTGCAGGGACAGCGCCCCTGCCCTGCCCTGGCTCAAAATCGAGGCAACTCCGGAAAGCGCGTCTGCCCCGCGTGGACGTGCACGCGCCCAAGTTCGGCGCAGCGGCAGAGCTGGGGAAAGACCTTGCCCGGGTTGAGCAGGCTGTCGGGATCGAAGGCGCATTTGAGGCGCATCTGCTGGTCGAGATCGGTTTCGGTGAACATGGTGCCCATGAGGTCGCGCTTCTCGACGCCGACGCCGTGTTCGCCGGTCAGCACGCCGCCGACCTCGACGCAGAGGCGGAGAATGTCGTTGCCGAAGGCTTCGGCGCGGTCGAGTTCGCCGGGCCGGTTGGCGTCGTAGAGGATGAGCGGGTGCAGGTTGCCGTCGCCGGCGTGGAAGACGTTGGCGCAGCGAAGGCCGTGCTCGGCTTCCATCTGCTTGATGCGTGCGAGAACGTCGCTGACGCGGCGGCGGGGGATGGTGCCGTCCATGCAGTAGTAGTCGGGGGAGATGCGGCCGACGGCGCCGAAGGCGGCCTTGCGTCCGGCCCAGAACAGGAGGCGTTCCTCCTCGGAGTTGCTGACGCGGCAGGAGGTGGCCCGGTGCGCCAGCGCCAGCTGCTCGACGCGCGCGATGAGGTGGTCGACCTCGGGGTCGCAGCCGTCGAGCTCGGTGATGAGGACGGCTTCGGCGTCGAGCGGGTAGCCGGCGTGGACAAAGGCTTCGGCGGCTTCGGTGGCGAGACGGTCCATCATCTCCATGCCGCCGGGGATGATGCCGTCGGCGATGATGGCGGCGACGCAGTCGCCGGCGTCGGTGGTGGTGGGAAAACCGATCAGGAGCGCGCGGGCGCCGGGCGGCTTGGGCAGGAGGCGGACGGTGACTTCGGTGACGAGACCGAGGAGGCCTTCGGAACCGACCATGATTCCGAGCAGGTCGTAGCCGGACTGCTCGAGATGCTTGCCGCCGAGGCGGATGATCTCGCCGTCGACCGTGACCATCTCGACGCCGAGGACGTTGTTGGTGGTCAGGCCGTATTTGAGGCAGTGCACGCCGCCTGAGTTCTCGGCGACGTTGCCGCCGATGGTGCAGGCGATCTGGCTTGACGGATCGGGGGCGTAATAGAGACCGACGTCGGCGACGGCCTGGCTGATGGCGAGGTTGGTGACGCCGGGCTGGACGACGGCGCAGCGGTTGGGGATGTCGATCTCGACGATGCGCTTGAGGCGGCTCATGCCCAGGAGAACACCGTCCTCGAGCGGCAGCGCGCCGCCCGACAGCGAGGTGCCGGCACCGCGTGGAACGACCTTGACTTTGTGGGCGGCGCAATAGCGCAGGATCTCTGCGACCTGCGCGGTGGTCTCGGGCAGAACGACGACCAGGGGGAGCTGGCGGTAGGCGGTCAGGCCGTCGCTCTCGTAGGCGCGGCGGCCGGCTTCGGCGTCGATGACGCCCTCGCCGGGCACGATGCGGCGCAGCGCGGCCACGATGTCGGCGCGGCGTTCGAGGACCACCCGGTCGGGCAGCGGCATGGTCAGCATGAGGTTCCCCAACTCAATCCCGGGCCGGGCCGACGAGGATCACCCGGACGTCATTGATATTCGTGCGGGTCGGGCCGGTGACAACGAGGTCGTCGAGGGCGGCGAAGAACCCGTGGGAGTCATTGTCGTGCAGGCGGGCGCGGGCGTCGATGCCCAGGGCTGCCGCGCGCCCGAGCGTGTCGGGGGTGAGGATGGCGCCGGCATTGTCCTCGAGGCCGTCGATGCCGTCGCTGTCGGCGGCCAGCGCCCAGATGCCGGGATGGGCGTCGAGGACGACGGCCAGGGCAAGGAGGAATTCGAGGTTGCGGCCGCCGCGGCCGCCGCCGCGAACGGTCACCGTGGTTTCGCCGCCGGAGATCAGCGCGCAGGGGGGTGGCGCGGGCTGGCGATGGCGGGCGCATTGCCGGGCGATGGCGGCCGCGTGC
>CAXUBM010000394.1:0-2280 GCA_964249235.1 uncultured Acetobacteraceae bacterium
GGGAGTGCCACCGCGTCCAGCAGCCGGCGCAGGACGGCGCCGACCTCGGCGCGGTCGGCGGGCTGCAGGATGATGGCGAACTCGTCGCCGCCAAGGCGGGAGACGACGTCGTCGGCGCGCACGCAGTCGCGCAGGCGCTGGGCGACGACGACGAGCAGCGCGTCGCCGCCGGCATGGCCGAAGCGGTCGTTGATGGATTTGAAGCGGTCGAGGTCGACGCAGAGCAGGGTGAAGGGGCGCCGGGCCAGGCTCTGGCAGGCCGCCGTCAGCAGCTCGCGGAAGAGACGGCGGTTGGCCAGACCGGTGAGTACGTCGTGGCGGGCAAGAAAGGCGATCTCGCGCTGCGAGCGCTTGGTGTGGGTGATGTCGGAACCGATGCCGCGGTAGCCGCTGAAGCGGCCGTTGCTGTCGCTGACGGGCTCGCAGATCATGTTCCAGAACCGCTCCTGGCCGTCGACGCGGACGCGCAGCTCGCGGTTGTAGATCGGCGCGCGGTTGTCGAGGCAGCGGACGATCTCGGCGGTGGTGTCGTCGTCCTGAGGGGGTTGATGGGCCAGGCGCTCGGGAGCGAGTTCGAGAACCAGGGTGCGCAAGGAATGGCCCATCAGGTCGGGGGCGGCGCGGCCAGTGACGCGGGCCAGGCGGGGCGACACGTGGGTCAGGCGCAGCAGGCGGTCGGTCTGCCATAGCCAGTCGCTGGCATTCTCCTCGAACTCGCGCAGGAGCAGGCCGATGACCTCGCCCTGCTCCTGGACCTTCACCCGGCCCACGGTGCGCAGGATCAGGCTGCGATTGGTAAACAGCATCGCCGAGCCGATCAGCGCGCCGTAGCTGCCGAAGGCGAGCGCGATCAGCGGTCCGAACTGCGCGCTGAGCTGCCAAGCGGCGATCAGGCCGCCGACCAAGGAGGGGATCCAGCAGGCGAGTGCCACTTTGCGCGGCATCAGCAGCACGGAGGAGCTGGTCACGCCGATGTCGATGCCGAAGAGGAGGTCGCGGCCGGCGTGGTCGGCGGAGGTCATGACGAGGGTGGAAAGCGCCGACCAGGCGATGCCGAGCGTCGCGACCATGACGGCGAGCTGGTCGAGAAAGGCGCTGGCGCCGGCGCGGCGGTCGGACAGCACGTGCCAGGAGCGAATGCGGTAGAGAACCAGGGTATAGATGACTGCAATGGCGCCGCCGGCGACGTCGACGGTTCGCGACAGGCTCTCGTGGCGAAGGCCGATGGCCAGCACGGCCAGGGTACTGATCCCGGTCAGTGCGAAGAGGGGAAAGAGGCGGGCGACGGAGTTGGCCTGTTCGAACGCGACCTCGGCCTGGACGTTCTCGGGGACGTGCTCGGCGACGCTGCCGGAGCGTTCGTCCGGGCCGCCGCCAGCGCCGGTGGGGAGGCCTGGCGCGGCGAGGTGCTCGGCGACGGCGTGACGCAGCCGACCGTAGGCGCTCACCGGCGACCGGGTCGTATCGATGTCCAGATCCTGCGTCACGCCAATGTCTCACCCGGCCAAGCCCGTCGGACGCAAGCTGGCTCGGCGGCAGCATAACGCACGTTCACGTTCCAGCCGCGTAACTTCTTTGTGTCAGGGCGGCAAACAGTCCGGCTCAGTGAGGCACCTTTGAGCGGCTTCGGCGAGGGCGGGATGGCCGGCTGCGAGGACCTGAACGTCCGATCGGTCCCTGGGTCGTTCGGGGTCGAAGGTGAGGGGACGACCGTGCCAATCGGTGACAACGCCGCCGGCTCCCTCGACCACCGGAACGAGCGCGGCCCAATCCCAGGGGCGCATCGAGGCTTCGGCGATCAGATCGATCTGTCCGAGAGCGAGAAGGCCATAGGCGTAACAGTCGCCGCCCCAGCTGGTGCGGGCGACGGCTCGGGCCAGGCGGTCGAACCGGGCGCGGGCGTCGTCGTCGAACATGGCGGGTGAGGTGGCGGAGAGTTCGGCGCCGGCGAGGTCGACGGACGCGCGGGTGCCGACGGTGCCGCCGAAGGGGCCGGTGAAGCGGGTGGGCTTGCCCTGCACGCCGACCCAGCGCTCGCCGGTGACGGGCTGGTCGATGACGCCGATCAGCGGGCGGCCTTCGTGCAGCAGGGCGACCAGGGTGCCGAAGGTGGGGCGGCCGGTGATGAAGGCGCGGGTGCCGTCGATCGGGTCGACGACCCAGCAGAAGGAGGAGCGGCGGCCGTCGTCGGCCCCCTCCTCACCGAGCAGGGCGTGATCCGGGTGGGCGTCTGCGATGACGGCGCGAATGGCGCGCTCGGCGGCGCGGTCGGCCTCGGTG
>CAXUBM010000394.1:2290-2563 GCA_964249235.1 uncultured Acetobacteraceae bacterium
CGTGTTCTCGGCCTTGGCGCGGCGGGCATAGGCCTGCGCGGCCGCGCGGGCGGTCGCGGCGAAGACGGCGAGGCGGGAGTCGTCCAGCTTACTGGCCCGGCTGCCGGTCGCCGGGGGGCGCGCTGCGCGCCGAGGTCTTGGGAGCCTCGGCGGAGCCCTGGTCGCCGACGCTGCTGGCGTGGGCGGCGGGCGCGGTGGTGGCGGCTGCCAGCGGCAAGGGGTGGTCGGAGGCGGAGCGGAGGTAGGCCACGACGGCGGCGCGCTGTCTGGTGC
>CAXUBM010000395.1:0-2558 GCA_964249235.1 uncultured Acetobacteraceae bacterium
CACTCCCTCCGCCAGGGCGCCACGGACAGCTGTCGCAAGATAGCGCCCTCTCCGGCGACATGGCGGCTCTCGCCGACCCTGTTCTCCGGGAGGGCTCACCGGCGTGCCCAACGAAGGCGGCAAGGCGGTTCGGACAGCGGACCTGCCCGACACCGTGGATCGGCGGAATAACCGCGCACACCGGGGCTGATTGTTCCGCCGCTTCGCGGAGGCTTGCTGGCCTCTTCGCTAGGCCCTGGCTTCGGACGCGCGTCTCGCCTTCACGTCGGCGTCCGGTCCGTTCGGCCGATCGTAGACGCATTCGTGGTCGGATCGACGGGGGTCCGTCGCGCCAGGGTTCCTGGAGACTTCGTGCGGCGGCGGCTCAACATCGGCAGCAGATCAGAAACGCGTTTTCCGAGCATGATCCCCGGACGCTCGATCCACGCATGGGACAATGCGGCAACACCGACGAGGATCGCCGCCCCGCACAGCACGACGATCCAGTGCCGCGGAGGAGAGGTCAGGGCGAAGACTCGCACGGTTCGGAACTGGAACAACGCCGCCAGCACGAGGCCCTGCAGGAGATAGATGCCGTAGCTCATGTCGCCAAGGCGCTTCGATGCGCGGCGGGCGAGGATGCTGAAAACCGTGCAACCCGAAATCACCAGGTAGAAGCAGATCCCGAGCAGCGCCATCGCCAGCGGCGAGTAGGCGATGTGGCATGTTCGGAACAGGACCACGATGAGGGCCAGAACGACAACCGAAGCCAGCCGGTCATCGACCCTGACCACCCAGCCGTTTCGATCGGCCGAAGCACAGGCGATCCCGATGAGGAACAAGGTCGCGAAGGCCGGGTCTCCCGGTCCAAGAAGATAAGGACCGCCGTGATGGGACCATAGAAAGCCGGCGGCCAGGGCCACGATGACGACGCCGAGCCGAAGCGAGCCTCGCCCCGCGACGAGGCCTAGCGCAGGCAGGAGCAGATAGAACAGCCACTCGTAACGCAGCGACCACGTCACCCCGGCGTTCAGGATGAGCGTCCCTGGATGGCCGTTGAGGTCTGTCGGGTCGAACAGCCCGAGGGCCAGCCAAGGGACCATCTCCTCGACGAACGTGATCGCCGGAACCCGCAGACGCCATCCCGTTTGGATCATCACCAAGACGAGCAATCCGAGTACCGAAGCCAGATAAAGCGGCGCAATCCGGAAGACACGTCCGATGTAGAACTTGGTCCAGTTCATGTGCCGCCGTTCGTCGATCACGCGGCACCAGAACAGGTAGCCGGTGATCATGAAGAAGACGGCGACTCCACCGGTCCCAAGCAAGGTGTAGCCAGAACTGGGAGGACCCTGCCACGTCCCGTCCTGAAGGTAGCGGTGGTAGACCGCACCATGGAACAGCACGACGCTCAGGGCCAGAAACCCGCGCAACCCGTCGATCGTCTGCAGGCGCGCTGGTCGTGGCGCCGGCGGCGCATCGGCCGATGCGAAAAGCCGGGTATCGGCAAGGACGAACAGACCAACGAACGTCAAGAACGCTGGCCAGGCAGGATAGAAGTCCATCGGCTCACGTAACGTCACCCGCGGCCGCTGGCAAACGGGGGTCGTTCGCTTCCGATCGGTCTGGGACGGCTGTCAAACCGATGGAGAGGGCGACCCGCCTTCGAATGTTCTTGAAACGTCAGCTGATATGACGCTGTATCGCCGACGCGCGTTTCCCCCTGCGGCCGGGATGCCGACACGTGGCAAAGCCAGTCAGGAGCAGGCTTCCATGCCCACCATCACCACCCGAGACGGCACCGAGATTTTCTACAAGGATTGGGGTTCCGGACAGCCGATCGTCTTTCATCACGGCTGGCCTCTCAGCGCGGACGATTGGGACGCGCAGATGATGTTCTTCCATCAGCACGGCTACCGCGTCATCGCTCACGACCGGCGCGGTCACGGCCGGTCCACGCAGACGGCGACTGGCAACGACATGGACACCTATGCGGCCGACGTCGCCGAGCTGACGACGTCGCTCGACCTGCGTGATGCGATCCATGTCGGCCATTCCACGGGCGGCGGCGAGGTCGCCCGCTACGTCGCCCGCCACGGCGCCGGCCGGCTGGCCAAGGCTGTCCTCATCAGCGCTGTCACCCCCGTCATGCTCAAGAGCGACGTCAACCCGAACGGCACGCCGATGGGCGTGTTCGACGACATTCGGAAAGGAACGGCCTACGACCGGGCACAGTTCTACATCGACATCACGCTTCCGTTCTACGGCTACAACCGGCCGAATGCGAAGGCGTCAGAAGGTGTGCGCCGCAACTGGTGGCGCCAGGGCATGATGGGCGGCGCCTTGGCCCATCACGAGTGCATCAAGGCCTTCTCCGAGACCGACTTCACCGAAGATCTGAAGGCGATCACCGTCCCCACTCTCGTCATGCACGGCGAAGACGACCAGATCGTCCCTTACGCCGCATCCGGACCGCTTTCCCACGCTCTTGTCGCCGGTTCGGTGTTCCACTCCTATCCCGGCTTTCCGCACGGGATGCCGACCACCGAGGCGGAACGGATCAACGCCGATCTGCTCGC
>CAXUBM010000396.1:0-356 GCA_964249235.1 uncultured Acetobacteraceae bacterium
CTCGACATGCGTGCGCAGCACCAGCACCACCAGCGCGTTCGCCAGCGACGCCGCCACCGCCGACGCGCCCGGCCGTCCTCCGTCCAGCTCCGCCCTGACCATCTCCACCAGCGCGTGCGCCTCGCCCCCGTCCGCGCCGTCCAGCACCACCACCGGCGGCAGCGCCGCCAGCACCAGGTTGCCGTCCGCTTCCTCGAAGCGCAGCCGCCCGCACACCAGCGTCGTATCCGGCGCCGCGGCCCCGTTCGCCTTGACTACGATCCCGTCCTCGCCCCGCGCCACCGCGGCCTCCGCGGCGGCGACGGGCAGCTCAACCTCTACGGCTTTCTGGACGACTACAACCTGCTCGACCCATA
>CAXUBM010000396.1:366-2162 GCA_964249235.1 uncultured Acetobacteraceae bacterium
ATGTGGAACGGCGCCCAGCCCGCCGCCTCCTGCCCATGCGGCGACGCCCACTGCGCCCCGAACCGGCAGATCTGCTCGATCCGCGGCCGCACCCGCAGCAGCGGTGCGAGCCGCGAGACGACCCCGCCATCGTCCATCGTGCCCCCTTGCCCATCTGATCCGCGCGGCGTGGCATCCGCGCCGCCCGGCGGGGACGGCCTGTCGCCCACTGCCTACGCTCGACGGACCATCCTACTCCCGAGAAGGAAGTGTGCCATGAGCACGAGCAGACATGTCGATGCCGTCGTGATCGGCAGCGGCGAAGGCGGCAAATATCTCGCCTGGCACCTGGCCCGGTCCGGCGCTCGCACCGTGGTCGTCGAGCGTCGCTGGGTCGGCGGCGCCTGCCCCAACATCGCCTGCCTGCCCAGCAAGAACGAGATCCGCAGCGCCGAGGTCGCCCACCTCGCCCGCGGTGCTGCGGCCTTCGGCGTCCGCACCGGCCCCGTGACCGTCGACATGCGGCAGGTGCGGGCCCGCAAGCGCGAGATGGTGGACGGGCTCGTCGCCATGCACCTCGACCTCTTCGCCAGCAGCGGCGCCGAGCTGGTCATGGGCCACGCCACCCTCGCCCCGGACCGCACCGTCCAGGTCGCGCTCAATCGGGGCGGCGACCTCCTCCTCACCGCCGATCGCCTGTTCCTCGACCTCGGCAGCCGCGCGTCGATCCCCGACATCGAAGGCCTCGACGCCGCCGGCCCGCTCACCCACATCGAGGCGCTCGAGCTCGACCGCGTCCCCGACCACCTCCTCGTCCTGGGCGGCGGCTATGTCGGCCTCGAACTCGCCCAGGCCTTCCGCCGCTTCGGCGCCGCGGTCACGATCCTGGAGCATGGGCCCCGCCTCGCCTCTCGCGAGGACCCCGCGATCGCCGACGCCCTGCTCGATCTCCTGCGCGACGAGGGCATCACCGTTCATCTCGGCGCCACCGCGCGCCGGATCGCTGGCCGCTCGGGCGACAACCTCACCCTTCACGCCGACACCCAGACCGGCCCGCTGACCCTCGCCGGCACCGACCTCCTCGTCGCCACCGGCCGCACGCCCAACACGGACGGCATCGGCCTGGAAGCGGCCGGCATCGCGCTGGACGCCCGCGGCTTCATCATCGTCAACGACCGGCTCGAAACCACCGCGTCGAACGTCTGGGCGATCGGCGACGCCGCCGGCAGCCCCCAGTTCACTCACGTCTCCTTCGACGACCACCGCGTGATCCGCGACAACCTCGCCGGCCGCCCCCGCACCACGACGGACCGGCTGGTCCCCTACGCGATGTTCCCCGACCCGCCTCTCGCCCGCGTCGGCCTTGACGAGGCCGGCGCCGCCCGGGCTGGCCTGCCGGTCCGCACGGCGAGCCTCCCGGTCGCCTCGGTCCTGCGCGCCCGCACCCTGTCCGCCGCGCGCGGCGTGATGAACATCGTCGCCGCCGCCGAGAGCGACCGCATCCTCGGCTTCACCATGCTCGGCCCCGACGCCCCCGAAGTCATGGCCGTCGTCCAGACCGCGATGCTCGCCGGCCTGCCCTGCACGGCCTTGCGCGACGCCATCCTCGCCCACCCCACCATGTCCGAAGCCCTGGGCGCTCTTCTGACCCGTCTGCCGCCCCTGGCCGCTTGACCTGGCGACCGGACCGTCGGAACGCTGTCCCGGTGACCCCCGAAGACCTGGACCGCGCCGACCCTCTCGCCCCGTTCCGCGCCGAGTTCATCCTTCCCGAGGGCGTCATCTACCTGGACGGCAACTCCCTCGGCCCACTCCCG
>CAXUBM010000396.1:2199-2545 GCA_964249235.1 uncultured Acetobacteraceae bacterium
AGGAGTGGGGCAGGGGCCTGATCCGCTCCTGGAACGACGCCGCCTGGATCACGCTGCCCGATCGCGTCGGCGACCGGATCGCCCTCCTCGTCGGCGCCGCCCCCGGCACGGTGCTCGCCGCCGACGGCACCTCGATCAACCTCTTCAAGCTCCTCTCGGCCGCGCTCGCCCTGCGCCCCGGCCGTCGCACGATCCTGACCGAGAACGGCAACTTCCCCTCCGACCTCTACATCGCCGACGGCCTCGCCCGCCTCCTCGACCGCGGCCACACCGTGCGCCCCGTGCCACGCGACCGGCTCGCCGACGCCCTCGGCGGCCACGGGGTCCGCCCGGGCGACACGGTCGT
>CAXUBM010000397.1:0-2542 GCA_964249235.1 uncultured Acetobacteraceae bacterium
GCGCCAGAACAGGTAGGTGGGGGCGGTGGCCAGCACGGTGAAGGCCGGGGCGAAGGCGGCGATCTCCGCCGCGAGGCTCTCGTCGGAGCGGTCGAGGAGGTGGCCGTCGAGAAGCAGCGGCTGGTGGCCGGCGCGCTCGAGGAGGGCGGCGCAGTAGCCGAGCTCCAGCGGCAGGTGGGGTTCGCGGCAGCCGAAATAGATGCTGCCGCGGTAGCTCCAGCGCGGGTTGACGAGGGCGACCTTCACGCGACGGCGGCTTCGGCGTGCGGCGCGCTGTCGGCAGCCAGCCACGCGGCGAGGTCGCGCAGCCCGTCGCGCCAGCCGATGCGGGCGGACCAGCCGGTGGCGCGTTCGAGGGCGCGGGTGTCGGCGACGAAATAGAGCTGGTCGCCGGTGCGCCAGGGTTCCTCGCTCAAGCGCGGGGTGCGGCCGGTGGCGCGGGTGATCTCGGCGATGAGCTGGCGCAGGCTGACGGCGTTGGCGGGGCCGCCGCCCAGGTTGAAGGCGGAGCCGGAGAGATCGTCGATGCGGGCGAGCACGGTCCGGTAGGCGCAGACGGCGTCGGCGACGTGCAGGATGTCGCGGACCTGGTTGCCGTCGCCGTAGAGGGTGATGGGCTCGCCGCGAAGCGCGCTGAGCAGGAAGTGGGCGACCCAGCCCTGATCCTCGGTGCCGAACTGGCGGGGGCCGTAGATGCAGCTCATGCGCAGCACCGCGGTGCGCAGGCCGAAGGAGCGGGCGTAGTCGAGGACGTACTGGTCGGCGACGCCCTTGGAGCAGCCGTAGGGGGTGCAGAAATCGAGAGGCCGCCGTTCGTCGATGCCGTGGGCGCGGACGATGGGGTCCGCCGGGCGGTAGTGGCCGTCGGACAGGGTCATCGGGAGATCGGCGAGCTTGCCGTAGACCTTGTTGGTGCTGGCGAAGACGACCGGGGTTTCGGGCCGGTGGCGGCGAACGGCTTCCAGGACGGCCAAGGTGCCGGCGGCGTTGACGCCGAAATCGTGCAGCGGGTCGAGCAGGCTCGAGGTGACGGCGACCTGGCCGGCGAGGTGGAAGATGCCGGCGGCGCCGGCGAGGGCCTCGCGCAGCGCCTCTGTGTCGCGCAGATCGGCGACGACGGCGCGAACACAACGGCGGTGGCGGGACTGCAGCCAGTCGAGGTTGCGCTCGACGCCGGGGCGGCTGAGGTCGTCGAGGAGGACGACCTCCCTGCCCTCGCCCAGCAGCGCGTCGGCGAGGTTGCTGCCGATGAAGCCGCAGCCGCCGATGACCAGCAGATGGCCCGGGGACGTCATGCCACGAGCCCGCGGGCCTCGAGCTGCCGTTTGGCGTCCTCGCCGCGGTCGCGGGCGGTGGTGGAGCGGATCCAGGCGGCGAGTTCGCCGACGGTGTGCTGCAGAAGGTGGCTCGGTTCGAAGCCGAGGAGGGTGCGGGCGAGCGAGATGTCGGCGAAGCAATGGCGGATGTCGCCCTTGCGGGCCTTGCCGAGCAGGAGCGGGCCGAGTTCGGGGACGCCCATGGCGCCGGCGAGGAGTTCGGCCACCTGGGCGATCGTGTAGCTGTGGCCGCTGCCGACGTTGATGACGTGGCCGGCGGCGGCGGGTGTTTCGGCGGCGAGGCGGAAGGCACGGGCGACGTCGCGGACATGGACGAAGTCGCGCCGCTGCCGGCCGTCCTCGAAGACCAGGGGGCGTTCGCCGTTGAGCAGGCGGGCGCCGAAGTTGGCGAGCACGCCGGTGTAGGGATTGGACAGGGCCTGGCCGGGACCGAAGACGTTGAACAGACGCAGGGCGACGGCCTCGATGCCGTAGGCGCGGGCGACGATGAGGCAGTTGCGCTCCTGGACGAACTTGGTGACGGCGTAGACGGAGGAGAGGTCGGTGGCCTTGCTCTCGTCGGTGGGGATCGGGTTGAGCGGGCCGCCGTCGGCGGCCTTCGGGTCCCAGGCGCCGGCGGTCTCGGTCAGCAGGCGGCGGATGTCGGCGTGACGGGCCCCGTCGGCGGACTGGTAGAGACCTTCGCCGTAGACGCTCATCGAGGAGGCGACGACGATCCGCCTGACGTCGGAGGCGACGATGCGCTCGAGCAGAATGGCGGTGCCGAGGTCGTTGGCGCCGACATAGCGGGCGATCTCGTACATGCTCTGGCCGACGCCCACCTCGGCGGCGAGATGGATGACGCCGTCGACGCCGGCCAGCGCGCGGGCGACGAGATCGGAGTCGCGGACGTCGCCTCGGACGAGCTCGACATCGGGGTGGAGGTCGGGCGGCGCGTCGCCGTGAACCTGGTCGATGAGGCTGTCGAGGACGCGGACCCGATGTCCGTGGGCGAGGAGTTCTTCGCAGAGATGCCGACCGATGAAGCCCGCGCCGCCGGTGACGAGATAGTGGCCCCTCATGCTCTTCCTTCTTGTGGCCGTCACGAAGCGGCGTCGTGAGTAGAACATGGTCAAGGTGAACGGGGTTGGCGGAGGGCGCAAGATGGGGGGTGAAGGGGGGGGGGGGGGGGGGGGGGGGGCGGGGGCCCCGGGCCCCCGCCCCCC
>CAXUBM010000398.1:0-2531 GCA_964249235.1 uncultured Acetobacteraceae bacterium
AACTCCGCCGCCGTCCGGCGCCGCGGTCGCGGCCCGCGCTCGTCGCCGAGCGCCCGACGCCTCGGCCGGAGCCGGCGCCCAAGCCCATCCTGCGCACCGTGCCGAGCGTGCCGGTGTCCACCTACGGCCGCGTCTGCCCTTGCTGCTGGCCGATCGGCGAGCCCGGCACCCGGTCGTTCCGGTTTTGCGACGTGGACACCCTGCCGGGCAAGCCCTACTGCGCCGAGCACGCGCAGATCGCCTACGTGCGGGTCAAGGACAAGCGCGACAGCGCGGCATAGGCCTCGCTGCCTCGGACCTGCATCACCGACGTCGTGCCCGATCCAGGAGGCGCCGCCTCCTGGCTGGGTGCGGGGCAGAGGCCCGCTTCGACCTCTACGACGCGCTCGCGTCGGCCGGCGTCGGCGGCACCGGCGCCGGCCGGTCTCCCATTGCCTTCACCGGTTCCCCCGGCACAACCCGGGGCGACTCGGCGCGCGACCCGTCGGTCAGCATCTCCAGCCGGCCGCTGATCTGGCCGCCATCCTCGACCTGCAGCCGACGGCAGTGTGCCGAGCCCAGCAGCTTGCCCGATGCCCGCACCACCAGCGTGCCGTGCGCGACCAGCGTGCCGTCGATGGTCCCGGCGAGCTCCGCCTCCTCGACCTCGACCTCGCCGCGGAACACGCCTCCCGGCGCCACCGACAATTCGGTCGCCCGGATCATGGTCGCCTCCACCGTCCCTTCGACGACCAGCCGCTCGGCATCCTGGACCGAGCCCTGCACCGAGATCCCGCGTCCCACCACGAGCGTCCGCCGCTCGCTGGTGGCCGGACGAGGCGCGCCGCCAAGGGCCGGGCTGCCCGGCGGGCGCGGCGCTTGCAAGCCCGACTGCGGCATCGGCGAGGGGATCGGCGGCGTCGGCGTGGCGGGGATCGGCGGACGGCTCATGGACGGCATCTCCTGTGCGGGGCGAGTTGGTTGCGGATTTGTCTGGGTATTAGCCGGAGCGGGGCGAAGCGGTGGAGCCGTGAGCCCGGACACCGCCGGCCTGGCGGCCGCAGGCAGGGGCGGGATCTGGGTCGGCAACGGTGTCGGCACCGGCTTGGCCGGTCCGGAGGCGCTCTCGTTCGGAGCGGCCTCGTCGGGCTTGCGTCGTTTGAACAAGGGAGCCCCCCTTTCGCGAGACTGGCTGCCCGCCGGATTCGGTTCGGGCGATCAGTCCGCCTTACACGCTCGACAAAGGGCGAACAAGCGCGCCATGACGATTATGCGTGCGGCCCCATTTCGTGTCCGCAACGCACGCCGCCGACGCCGCGAGGAGCTGAACTTGACTGATCCCATCGAGATTTTCGGCATCGGGAACGCGATCGTCGACATCATCGCCGCCACCCCGCACGACATGCTCGCACGATGGGACATGCGGCCCGGCAGCATGTCGCTCGTCGACGAAGCCCGCGCCCACGACCTGACCGCAGCGCTCGCCGCCTTCTCGCCCGTGCAGCGAAGCGGCGGCTCGGTCGCCAATTCCTGTGTCGTGGCCTCGCGACTCGGTGCGCGCACCGCCTTTCTCGGCACCGTCGCCGACGACGAACTCGGCCGAGCGTTCGCCGCCGACATCGAAGCCGCCGGCGTCCGTTTCGTCGGCCGCACCCCGGTTCACGCCACCGACGCGCCGACCGCCCGCTGCCTGAGCGCCGTCACCCCCGACGGCCAGCGCACGATGAGCACCTTCCTCGGCGCCGCCAGCCGGCTCGAACCCGATCATGTCGACGCGGCCGCCATCGCGGCCGCCGAGATCGTCTACCTCGAAGGCTACCTGTTCGATCCGCCGTCCGCCCAGGCCGCCTTCCGCCACGCCGCCGCCGCCGCCCGGCGGGTGGCGATCTCGCTCTCCGACCCGTTCTGCGTCGACCGCCACCGTGACGCCTTCCATGACTTCATCCGAGACCACGCTAGCATTGTCTTCGCCAACCGCGACGAGGTCCGCTCGCTCTACCGGACCGACGACCTCGCCGAAGCCGCCGACCGGCTCGCCGCCGCCTGCGACCTCGGTGTCGTCACGTTGGGCGAGCGGGGCAGCCTGATCGTCCGGGGCGCCGATCGGATCGGCGTGGCTGCCGAGCCGGCGAACGTCGTCGACACCACGGGTGCCGGCGACGCCTACGCCGCCGCCTTCCTCGCCGGGCTGGTCCGGTCGTGCCCGCTCGAGCGTTGCGGCCGCATGGGCAGCATCGCTGCGGCCGAGATCATCTCCCATCTGGGCGCCCGACCGGAGGCCGATCTGGCCGCCCTGATCGCCTCGAAAGACGGCTGAGGGCTTCTCCCCTCGCTTTCGGGCGTCCGGATCGCTATCTAGCCGCGCGGGACCCCGAAAAAAGAGCCGCTCATGGACATTCGCAACATCGCGATCATCGCGCACGTCGATCACGGAAAGACGACCCTGGTCGACCAGCTTCTCAAGCAGTCCGGCACCTTCCGGGAAGGCCAGCAGGTCGCCGAGCGGGCGATGGACCGCAACGACCTCGAGCGCGAGCGCGGCATCACCATCC
>CAXUBM010000399.1:0-2529 GCA_964249235.1 uncultured Acetobacteraceae bacterium
CCTTGCGGCGGTCGATTTTGAGCCGACTACGTCTACCGTTCCGTCACTCTCGCGGCTGCCCGACGCATAGCATCCTTGCGGCGACGCCCAAAACCCCGCCAGGAGGCGGCGCCTCCCGGACCCGTCGGCCCGGGCGGCGGTCCAGGACCCCGCCTCAGGCCGCCGCCCGCGCCGGCCGCACCAGCGCCGCCAGATGCCCCGCCAGCACCTCGCACTGCCGCCTGATGTCCGGCACCGCCGTCATCTCCCAGAACTGACCCTTGGTCAGCGGCCCCGCCGCGAAGATCCGCCGCGAGATCGCCCCGTCGCGGTCGATCACCGCGCAGGTCCCGGTCACGTCCAGCCCCAGCCGCAGCGGATCCGGCCGCACCACGCCGCGGCGCAGCAACGCCCGCGCCAACGGATGCCCGATGCGGTCGTAGTCCGCCCCCGGCCCGGCGCAGTTGACCACGCGCGCCACCTCCAGCCGCTCCAGCCGCTCCTCGCGCCCGCGGGCCCGATAGGCGAGCCTCACCACCCCGTCCTCGACGGCGAACGAGCGCATCCGCCCCGCCCGCACCACCAGCTGCCCGCTCGCCCGCGCCTGGGCGATCCGGTCCGCCACCGCCGGCGCGATCCGGTGACGGTGAATGTCCCACCAGGGCCTGATGTGGCGCAGGAACCGCCGCCGGTCGTCGACCGACATCGCCTGCCACACGTCCGTGGTGAACGGCCGCAGGGCGTCGATCACCGGGTGCCAGTCCCCGCCCCCCTCGATCTGGCCGCGCGTTTCCCGCCGAAGCAGCCGCGCCAGCGATGCCACCGACGTCGGATACGCCAGCGGGTCCGCCGGCCGCGCGCCCGCATGCGCTCCGTGCCGCAGCGGCAACAGCCCCCGGCGAGACACCGCGTAGATCGGCCCCGTATGCCCCGCGTCGAGCAGCGTGATCACCGCGTCCACCGTGGTCAGCCCGGTCCCGATCAGCAGCACCGGGTCCGCCGGCGACAGCCCCGCCAGTGCATCCCCGGCCCAGGGATCCGCCCGATAGAACGCGCTGTCGTAGAACGCGGGTGTCGCCACCGCCGGCGCCTCGGGCGGGAAGTTGCCCATCGCCAGCACCAGGAGGTCCGCCTCGATCACGCGGTCCCGGTCCAGCCGCAGCGTCAACCGGCCCTCCGTCTCGACGTCGCGCACGTCGCCCCGCTGCAGGTCGAGCCTGTCGCCCAGCTCCGGACGCTTCAGCTCCTCGTTGAGCAGGTGCCGCACATAAAGTCCGAAATCCCGCCGCGGCACGAACGTGTCCGCCTGCGGACAAGGCCCGCACGCCTCGCCACCCGCCACCTCGTGCTGCCGCTGCAGCCAGACGATGAAATCCCCCGGCCGGTCATGGAAGGCGCTCATCCGCCCCGCCGGCACGTTGAGCAGATGGTTCGGGTTCCCCGTCCCGTACGCCTGCCCGCGGCCGAACTGCGCGTTGCGTTCGATCAGCGTGATGCGCACCCACTGCGGACTGCGCCGCAAGAGGTGCAGAGCCACCAGCGTCCCACTGAAACCGGCGCCCACGATCGCGATGCTGGCGGACATGGCGTCCTCCTCTCTCGTCGCGGCGGCCCGCCTCAGGCCGCCCGATGGATCCCGCACTCCACCTTGCCAGTTCCGGACCAACGCCCGTCGCGCTCGCCCTCGCCCTCGCCCACCGGTCGCGTGCAGTTCGCGCAGCCGATCGACCGGTAACCCTGTGCGACCAGCGGATGACGCGGCAGATCCAGCGCCCGCATGATCTCGATCAGGCGCCCGGCCGAGAACCCCGCCAGCGGATTGAGCTTGATCCGACCGGCCTCGCGCTCCACCGCCGGCAGCGACGCCCGCGTCGCCGCCTGGTGCCGCTTGCGCCCCGTCACCCAGCTGTCGAACCCGTCCAGCGCCCGCTCGAGCGGCCTGACCTTGCGCAGGTCGCAACACCCGTCCGGGTCGAACCACCACAGCGCCCCGGTCGGGTCGAGCATGGCCGCCTCGCCCGGGTCGGGCGTTACGTCGCGCACGTCGCGCAAACCAAGCGCCCGCACCACGGTGTCGCGATAGGCCAGCGTCTGCGGGAAATGCCGCTCCGTCTGCAGGAACAGCACCGGCACCGACGGGTCCACCGACGCCGCCATCGCCAGCAGCACCACGGATTCCGCCCCGAACGACGACACGATCGCCGTCCGTCCCGCCACACCCTGCCCGATCGCCAACTCCAGCAGCGCCTCGCCTTCGAGGCCGGCGCCTTCGAGCCGTGCGAACGCCTCGTCCATCGCGAAACTGCGCCGCGTGTCCTGGTCTCGAGTGCGATCAGCCGTGAGATGCATGTCGATCCTCGCTCTGACCGACATATGCCCACAATCCGCGTCCGATAAAAGGGGATAAGATCTTATCCACCGCGGATCCGTGGAAATTGTCTAGGCCAGCACGTTCTCGCACACCGAATGCGCAAACCGCTCCGCGTTCAACGCGTAGGGAAAGGGCCCCAGCAGCCGCAGCTCGTCCGCATACTCCGCCACGTTCACCAC
>CAXUBM010000400.1:0-2528 GCA_964249235.1 uncultured Acetobacteraceae bacterium
TTCCAGCGCCTCGCCGGTGAGCAGGCGTTCGGGGTAGGCGGTGACGAAGATCACCGGGGCGCGGTGATGTTTCATGATCTGGCTGATGGCGGCGGTGCCGTCGCCGCCGATGCCCAGATTGATGTCGGCGAGGATCAGGCCGGGGCGGGTGGCCTCGGCGATGCGGATGGCGTCGGCTTCGTTGGCGGCGACGCCGACGACGCGATGGCCGCAGCTCTGCACGAGCTCCTCGATGTCCATGGCGATGATCGGCTCGTCCTCGATGATGAGCACGTCGGCGGCGGCCGCGGCGCGGAGATGCTCGCGGGCCTCGGCCAGCGCCTCGTGGGCTTCGTCGTCGGACACCCCGACCACGGCGGCGGCGTCGGCGACGGGCATCTCCTCGAGCGTGGTCAGCAGCAGCAGCTGGCGCTGCCGGGGATGCAGGCCCTCGGCGGGCTCGGGGTCGACCGTCTCGCCGTAGCGGGTGGTGATGCGGGCATAGAGGGCGGCCCTGGCAGGGCGGTCGCGATCGCTGGGGTCGGCGAGAAGCTCGCGCAGGCTCTCGGCGACGAGGAGGTCGCCGCGCGGTTGGCTTCCAGTCAGCGCGCGTGCATACCGTCGGGCGTACGGCAGCATCCGTACGAGATCGTCGCGCCAGGAGTCCGTCATCACCACGCTGCCTCCACACCGACGGGACGAGCGACTGCCCACCGCGTCGCGGCAAGCGATAGCAGTTTGAGCGACGAAGCAAAGAGGCGCGCGGCGGCGCTGTCGCCGCTCCGGCGCGAGCTGACCACCTATCTGGCGGATCTGCGGGCGTTCGCGCGGTTCCTGGCGCGCGATCCGACCGAGGCGGACGACCTGGTGCAGGACACGGTGGTGCGGGCGCTGGCGGCCCTGGAGCAGTTCCAGCCGGGGACGAACATGAAGGCCTGGCTGTTCACCATCCAGCGCAACGCGTTCTTCGAGACCGCGCGGCGCCGGCAGCGGGAGCGGCGGATCCTGTCGGAGCGGGGGAGCGACCCGGACGTGACGGCGCCGGCGCAGGTGAGCCGCGGCGACCTGTCGGACCTGCAGCGCCTGCTGTTCGCGCTGCCGCCCCTGATGCGCGAGGCGCTGGTGCTGGTGGGCGCGCAGGAGCTGAGCCACGAGACCGCGGCGCAGATCGCGGGGGTGCCGGTGGGGACGAGGAAGGCGCGGGTTTCGCGGGCGCGCACCATGCTGGCGAGGATGGCCGCCGCCGATTGAGCCGGAGTTTCAGCCAGGCGGGTCACTCGCGCGTTCGTGTTCGAACGAGGGCAACCGGGCGGCGGGAGCGTTCATTGCTCGGTGACATTTGCAAGGGCAGGAACAATTCATGTCAGCGACCGCCACCGCCACGTTCCATGACCAGATCATCGGCATTCTCCCCAAGCTGCGGGTCCAGGCGCTGGCGCTGACCCGAAATCGCGCCGCGGCGGAAGACCTCGTGCAGGACGCGGTGTGCAACGCGCTGTCGGCGCAGTCGAGCTTCATTCCGGGCACGAATTTCGCGGCCTGGATGCATCGCATTCTTCGGAACCGGTTCATCTCGAACCTGCGCAAGCGCCGCGACACCACCGACATCGACGACGTGCCGTCGTCGGCGTTCGCGACCGAGGCGCCGCACGAGGACCGGCTGGCGCTGAAGGATCTGAGCAAGGCGATGACACGGTTGCCGGTCGACCAGCGGGAGGCGCTGGTGATGGTGGTGGTGCACGGCATGAGCTACGAGGCGCTGGCCGAGGCGACGGGCTGCGCGGTGGGCACGGCGAAGAGCCGGGTGTTCCGGGCGCGCCGTCAGCTCGAGGCGTGGCTGCTGGGCGAGAAGCCGGAAAAGAAGGGCGTGATCGCGGCGCGCGTTCGTCAGCTTCACCTCAAGGCACGTCCCGCGGAAACGAAAGACGGCGCTGCCGCGTAGAGGTCGGCATCTGCCAGTCGGCGCGTCCATCTCGGGCGTGCCGTGGAAGCTGAACGGATCATGAATTTAGTTGTGATGGCGGCGAAGAAGGACAAGGCAGCCAATCCCCCAATCAGTCGCGCAGCGCGGCGGACTGGGACTGCCTTCGATCTGTGGCTGCAGCGCGGGCTGCACCAGATGTTCGACGACGTCGCCAGCGAGCCGGTGCCGGAGGATCTGCTCCGGCTGATCGAGGACGACCGCAAGTCGACGAAGTAGGCGTCCCCGATGCCACGGCGTAGGAATGGGCCGGCCGGTTCGACGGCCGGCCCATTCGATTCTATCAGGGCGCGCGTGATCGTGGTGATCATGCTGTCGATCCTGCCGCTGGCGGCGATCTCGGCGGCGTTGGCCTTGAGCGACTATCGCGCGCAGACCGGGCAGTCGGCGTTGAGGGTGCAGGCGCTGGTGGCGCGCTACGCGGCTCGCGAGCAGGCCGCGCTGGGCGAGGCCGACGCGTCGGTCGCGGCGCTGGCGGCCTTGCTGGGCCGCCAGGGGCTGACGGGGTGCGGGCGGGTGCTCGCCGAGGCGATCACGCTCGGCGCGGGCGCCTATCAAAGCCTGGTGG
>CAXUBM010000401.1:0-277 GCA_964249235.1 uncultured Acetobacteraceae bacterium
GCCTGCCGCCTGCTCGCCGGGATCGAGGCGCCCACCGCGTTGCGGTCATGCTGGCGGTAGAGCACGACCGGGATCGGATCGACCAGGATGCGGCCGCCGGCGGCGCTGACCACGATGTAGGCCCACCAGTCGTGCAGCGTGTGGACGGGCGCCTCGATCCCGGCGAGCAGGCGGCAGGCGGCGGCGTCGAGCATGACCGTGCAGCCGGTGGCGATGTTCTGGGCGAGCGAGGCGGGGAAGCTCGGGGCGCGGCGGATGGCGGGGGATGGCCCGCGCG
>CAXUBM010000401.1:287-2520 GCA_964249235.1 uncultured Acetobacteraceae bacterium
GCCCGAGCGTGCGAAGGCGCTCGGTGACCAGCATCTGCCGGGCGCAGTAGAGGGCGGGCTGCGTGCCGGCGGCGGCGGTCAGGGCACCGACGCCGCGGGCGAGCTTCTCGGGAAGCCAGACATCGTCCTGGTCGGCGAAGGCGATCAGGCCGCCCGCTCCGCTCTCGGCGTGGGCGCGCACCAGGGCGAGGAAGCTGGGCGCGATGCCGCGATGCACGCCGTCGTCGGCCAGCGTTCCGACCTGGCCGGGCGGCCGGGTGGCGCCGAAGGCTTCGATGAGGTCGCGTGAATGGTCGCTGCTGCCGTCGTCGCGCCAGCGCAGGCGCCAGTCGGTGTGCGTCTGCTCGGCCAGGCTCCTGAGCTGGTCGGGGAGAAAGCGGGCGCCGTCGTAGGTGGAGAGCAGAATGGTGACCGGTTGGGTCACGCGGCGGTCAGCACCGCGTCGACGGTTCGGGCGAGGCTGGGGCGCCAATCGGGCAAGACGACGCCGAAGGCGCGTTCGAGCTTGGTGCAGTCGAGCCTGGTGTCGGCGGGCCGGGCGGCGGGCGTCGGCCAGTCGGCGGTGGTGATCGCGGTGACCTCGGGCGGGGCGCGGCCGTGGCGCTCGGCTTCGGCGAAGGTGGCGGTGGCCAGGCCGTGCCCCGTCGTGAAGCCGCGATTGCAGGCGTGGTAGAGGCCGGCCTGGTCGGCGGAGAGGCCGTCGCGCTCGATGCGGCCGGCGATGGCGAGGATGGCGTCGGCGAGGTCGGGGGCGCTGGTGGGCGAGCCGTGCTGGTCGGCCACGACCTTGAGGTTGCTGGTCTTGAGCTGGGCGTTGAGCATGGTCCTGATGAAGTTGCGGCCGTAGGGCGAGAACACCCAGGAGGTGCGCAGGACGATGGTTCGCGGGTTGGCGGCCATCACCGCCTCCTCGCCTTCGCGCTTGGTGCGGCCATAGACGCCGGTCGGGTTGGTGCGGTCGGTCTCGACGTAGGGGCTGCCCTTGCGGCCGTCATAGACGTAGTCGGTGGAGACGTGGATCAGGGGGATGCCGGCTTCGGCGCAGAGCTCGGCCAGGCGGCGGGGGCCGTCGCGGTTGGCGCGGGCACTTTCGTCGGGCTCCTTTTCGGCGAGGTCGACGCCGGTGTGGGCGGCGGCGTTGACGACCAGGGCGGGGCTGGCGGCGCGGAACGCCGCCTGGATCGTCTCGGGACGATCGAAGTCGAAGTCGGGCCGGCCGACACGGTGGATGCGCGCGCCGCCGGCGGCGGCGAGCGACGTGGCGAGCTGGCCGGCGCCGCCGGTGACCAGGATGGTGGGCATCAGAAGGTGAACCAGCCGCGGGCGTCCCGGAAGGACGAGGCCTGGCGGTCCTTGTCGGAGAGGATCACCTCGTCGGCCGGGATGGGCCACTCGATGGCGAGGTCGGGATCGTCCCACATCACGGCGCGCTCCGAAGGCTTGTCGTAGATGTCGGTTCATTTGTAGAGGAACTCGGTGTCGGGGGCGAGGGTGACGAAGCCGTGCAGGAAGCCGGGCGGCACCCAGAGCTGCGACCAGTTCTCGGCCGTGAGTTCGGCGCCGACCCAGGTGCCGTAGGTGGGTGAGCCGACGCGCGCGTCGACCGCCACGTCCCAGACCGCGCCCCTGGTGACGCGCACCAGCTTGCCCTGGGCGTGCGGCGGCAACTGGCAGTGCAGGCCGCGTATCGTGCCGCGCGCGGCGGACAGGCTCTGGTTGTCCTGCAGGAAGGGCAGTTCGACCCCGGCCTCGGCGAAGCGGGGCGCGTTGAACGTCTCCGAGAAGAAGCCCCGGCCGTCGCCGAATCGCGGCGGTGTGATCAGGATGACGTCGGGGATGGCGAGCCGTTCGACCTTCATCGCGCTGCTCCTCTGGATGGTCCGCTCTGTCCGCTGACGCGGCGGCCGGTCAAGCGTGGTCGGCGAGTTCTCCCAGGAGGCGGCCGAGTTCGGTCTTGTTCAGGCGGCGGGCGTGGTCGCGCAGCGCGTCGCGGTCGATGAAGCCCATGCGGAAGGCGACCTCCTCGGGGGAGCCGACGAGCATGCCCTGGCGATCCTGGATGGTCTGCACGAAGGTGGCGGCCTGCAGGAGGCTGTCGGGCATGCCGGCGTCGAGCCAGGCGCAGCCGCGGCCGAGGCGCTCGACGTGGAGCGAGCCTTCCTCGAGGTAGAGGCGGTTGAGGTCGGTGATCTCGAGCTCGCCGCGGGGCGAGGGCTTGATGGAGCGGGCGAGC
>CAXUBM010000402.1:0-2518 GCA_964249235.1 uncultured Acetobacteraceae bacterium
CCCTCGATCCCCAGGCGATCCAGGCCGCGGCCAGTGGCGTCGAACGCACGCTCCTCCTGGTGCGGGTCGCCACCTGGCGCTTCCTGACCTCCACCTCGCCCGACGAGCAGGGCGTCTTCGGCGCCGCCGTCGACGACGCCGCCGAGGCGATCTCCAACCTGGACGCCGCGACCAACGGGGCGCTCAAGCAGTGGGAGGACCCGCTCAGCGACGCGCTCGACGCCTACAAGGATCAGTTCGCCTCCTACGGCGACCTCGTCCTGTCCGGTGACGAGTTCACCCACGACAAGCTCGAGCCGCAGCTCGCCGACATGACCCGCATCGTTGCCGCCGCCGAACGCAGGCTGACCGCCCAGTTCGACCAGGCGACCCGCCACAGCCACGCCATTGTCCGCCTGTCCTCCCGCTCGCAAGCCGTCCTGGCCGTGGTCGTCCTCGTCCTCGGCTCGCTCGTCGCGGTCACCCTTGCCCGTTCCGTGGTCCGGCCGCTGCGCGCCATCACCGACGTGCTTCGCCGCCTCGCCGCCGGCGACAGCGCCACCACGATCCCGGCCCGCGACCGCCCCGACGAGATCGGCGACATCGCCCGTGCCGCCGAGATCTTCCGCCACACCGCCATCGAGCGCGAGGCGCTCGCCCGTGCCGCGGAGGAGGACAGTGCCCGCCGCGCCGAGCGCGCCGCCAACCGGGCGCGCGCCATCGAGGCGTTCCGCGCCGACATCGGGGAAGTCGCCGGCGCGCTCAGCACCTCATCGGCCGACCTGCAGGCCACCGCGCGCCGCATGAGCGCCAACGCCGGCGAGACCACCCGCACGACCTTGTCGAGCCGGTCCTGCACCGGGCCGCCGCCGGCCAGCTCGCCGCCGCGGTCGGCGAGATCGGCCGTCGCCTCGCCGACGCCGTCCGCATGACCGGACGGGCCGCCGCCGATGCCCGCCGCACCGACGAAGTCGTCCATGCCCTCTCCGCCAGCTCGCTCGAGATCAAGGACGTCGTGGCGCTCATCGACGGCATCGCCGCCCGCACCAACCTGCTCGCCCTCAACGCCACCATCGAGGCCGCCCGGGCGGGGGAGTCGGGCCGCGGCTTCGCCGTGGTCGCCGCCGAGGTCAAGGACCTCGCCCGCCAGACGCTGGAAGCGACCGGCAGCGTCAACGGGCGCATCGCCCAGATCGGCGAAGCCACCGGCCAGGCCGTCGCCCGAAGCGCCGGCGACGTCAAATCCAGCATCGTCGTCGTTCGCGAAGCCGCCCACAGCACCGGCTGTGCCGCGACCGACGTGCTCAACGCCGCCGGCCAACTCTCCCGCCGCGCCGCGCACCTCACCGCCGAGGTCAATCGTCTCGACGAGGCTCTGCGCGCCGCTTGAAGGCGAGGGCTCCGTCCCTTCGACCCGCCAGGGCCGAGCCCCCGGACGCCCGGGGTGAGGCGCAGCCCCGCCTTACTTCGCCTGGTTCGCGGGCGCCACCGTGCTCTGCGCGCCCTCGTTCCGGTCCCCGCTCACCCGCCTTTCCTCCACCCGCTCCGGCGCCGCCCCACCCTTCTGGTCCGGGTTTCCCGGCTTCGTGCTCCTCGTCCCGCCAGGATCCACGCCCTCGATCGGATCGTTTCCGGTCGTCCGCTTCGTCGCCGTCATCGCGCCCGCTCCTCGATGTCACCCGCAGTGAACCGGATCCTCGCCACGGGGTTGCGAGCCCGAAGCAAACGGAGCGCGACCATGAACGAGCGGACCATCCAGGCCGTACCCCGGATCGTCGTCGTCGGCGCCGGCTTCGGCGGCCTCTCCGCCGTCGCCGCGTTGCGTCGCGCGCCCGTCGCCGTCACCCTGATCGACCGCGAGAACCACCATACCTTCCAGCCGCTCCTCTACCAGGCCGCGACCGCCGCCCTCTCCACCACCGACATCGCCTGGCCGATCCGCGGCATCCTCCACCAGCGCAACACCCGCGTCGTCATGGCCGAGGTCCACTCGATCGACACCCAAGCCCGCCAGGTTCACACCGACGGCCCCTCCATCGCCTACGACCACCTCGTCGTCGCCACCGGCTCCACCCACTCCTATTTCGGCCACGATGAATGGGCGCCCTTCGCCCCCGGCCTCAAGCGCGTCGCCGACGCCCAGGCCCTGCGCGCCCGCATCCTCGGCGCGTTCGAGCGCGCCGAAATTGCCGGCACCCGATCCGAGCGCGACCGCCTCCTCACCTTCGTCGTGGTCGGCGGCGGCGCCACCGGGGTCGAGATGGCCGGCGCCATCGCCGAGGTCGCCCGCGACACGCTCCGCCGCGACTTCCAAGCCGTCGATACCAGGCGCGCCCGCATCGTCCTCGTCGAGGCCGGCGCCCGCCTTCTCGCCTCCATGCCCGCCAAACTGTCCGACTACGCCGGCGCCGCCCTGACCCGCCTCGGCGTCGAAGTCCAGCTCCACACCCAGGTCACCAGGTGCGACGAAGAGGGCACCGACACGTCCACCGGCCGCATCGACGCCGCCACGATCGTCTGGGCCGCCGGCGTGCGCGCC
>CAXUBM010000403.1:0-2291 GCA_964249235.1 uncultured Acetobacteraceae bacterium
CCCGCCGCCTTCCCGCCCGACACCGACGGCGCCGCCTTCGTCGCCCTCCACGGCTCCTGGAACCGCGCCCGGCGCACCGGCTACAAGATCATCCGCGTCCTGCTCCACGCCGGCATCCCCACCGGCGTCTACGAGGACTTCATGACCGGCCTCGTCGTCGACGCCGACGACGTCTGGGCCAGGCCCGAGCAGGGCGCCGTCGCCCACGACGGCGCCCTGCTCGTCACCGAGGACGGCAACGGCCTGATGTGGCGCATCGCCTACCACCAGTCCCGATAGGGCGCCCAAGGAACCGCCCGGTCCCTACATCCCGGTGGTCGACGGCACCGGCGTCAGCCCGTCCCCGCGGCCGTCAGGATGCCGCCGCCAGCCCCGCGCGCGTCGGCTCTCCCGTCACCTCGTAGACCAGCGCCGACCCCTCGCGGGTTGCCCTCTCGATCATCTCGGCAACCGCCGAACGGTCCACTTTCGTCAGCGCGTTGCGCGGCAGTTGCTCGGCCACCACCACCAGCTCGGGCACCTTGTAGTCGGCGATCTTCTCCCGCGCCGAGCGCAGGATCGATCGAACCGTGCCCGCATCCTCGCCGTCCCGAAGGACCAGCACGGCGCCCACGCGCTGCCCCAGCACCGGATCGGCGATGCCCGCCACCGCGATCTCGCGCACCGCGCGATGCCTGTGCAGAACGCTCTCCACTTCGCCCGGAGTGATGTTCGAGCCACCGCGAATGATCAGGTCCTTCTTGCGGCCGATGAGCTGCAACCCGCCGTCGTCCATCTCGCGAACCAGGTCGCCGGAGCGGAAGAACCCATCCTCGAACGCGTCGACCTGGCCGGGTCCGTTCCAATACCCCGCCACCGTGGTGGGCGACCTGACCAGCAGCTCGCCCACCTCCCCGCGCGCCACCGCACCGTCGTCGTCGACGACGCGGACCTCGGTGCCGGGCGTGACACGCACGACGGGACCGACCCTGCTCCCGGGCGACACGGCCCCGACATCCTCCGTCGATGCCCAGAACGACAACAGCTCTCGGCCGACCTGCGCCGCGAACGCCGCCTCGATCGCCGGCGGGCACGCATCGCCCGCGACCGTGCAGATCCGCAACGACGACAGGTCGCGCGGCCGCTCCTTCTGACGCTGCGCGACCTGCGCGCACATGAACGCGAGGCCGAAGAACGACGTGCAGCGGTGCCGCTCGATCGCGTCGAGCACCACGTCGGGGTCGAACGTCGGCACCAGGACCGCCGTGCCGCCCAGGCTCAGCAGCGCCATCACGCAATAGACGCCGGACCCGTGCATCAGCGGCGTCGCCACCGGCATGACCGCGCCTTCGCCCATGCCCCTGCTGTCCGCGCTGGGCGCCAGGGCGGCGAGAGTACGATGCGTCCACGCCGCCAGCTTGCTCGGACCGGTCGTTCCCGAAGTCGCGAGCAGAACCGCGACATCGTCGGGCGCCGGCCCCATCGAGTGTGCTTCGGCCACCGTCGCCTGCGCGAGCTCCGACCACGGCCGGGCGCCCTCCAGCTCGTCCGACGGTCCGATCAGGAACCGCGAGCGGAACGGCAACAATGTCTCCGGCAGCCGGCGAAGCGGCGCGTGAAGCGTCGTCTCACCCAGATACAGCACCGGCCGCGTGCGCATGATGAGGTCGCGAAGTTCGTCGGCCTTGAGGCGCACGTTGAGCGGCACGGCGATCGCGCCCGTGCGCAGACACGCCAGGTAGCCGATCACCGCCTCGGGGACGTTGCGCATGTGCAGCGCCACGCGATCACCCCACCGGACGCCGCTGGCCAGGAACGCACCCGCCAGCCGCTCGCTCTCTTGCACCAGATCGAACATCGTCAATTGCCGGTCGCCGCAGATCAACGCCACGTCCGCCGGCGCGGACTCCGCCCGCCTCACCAGGGCGGAGACGAAAGGCGACTGAACGACAGAACTGCTCGTCATGGTTCGACACCACCCTCAATGGAGACTGAGGTTCTGGTCTCGACGAAACGCGTGTTCAACGCGCGACGGGCCGGTTTGTGTCACGCGTAACCGCATGGCCTGCTTGCAACCGATCGTTCACGGGACTGGTGACAAACCGTAACCGGAGCGCGAACGTGGCGTTCGCGGCACCCCATCTACCGCCGCGCCCGCGCCCGCATCGTGGCCATCGCCGACGCCGGCGAGGAGCCGATCGGAACGCTCGTCCTCAGCCGCGACCGCCTCCTACGCGCCCACCTCGCACCCTCGGCATCGTCGCAGCGTCGGCTCGGCGCTGATGCAAGCCGCCATCGATCACGCCCTTGAC
>CAXUBM010000403.1:2301-2514 GCA_964249235.1 uncultured Acetobacteraceae bacterium
GCCCTGTGGGCGAGATCCGGCCTCAAACAGCAGGAACACCCACGCCAGCACGTCTTCCGTGCCGGCCGCCACGTCGACGCGCTCGCGATGAGCCGCCTTTCCGCTCTCCTGCAGGCCGCGCGCTGAGCCGCCGTCCGCTCAGAGTTCGCTGTAGGTCCCGCCCGACCATTTGTAGAACACGTACCCCGGCCCCTGCACGTCGCCCTTCTTGTC
>CAXUBM010000404.1:0-215 GCA_964249235.1 uncultured Acetobacteraceae bacterium
GCACTGAGTAATACAATATATTCATTTTCAGCCTCTCCAACGGTCGAGCGGTTTCCTTTGATTTAATAATTGATTAACACGGCCGGCGCCTGCGTCTAGATGCCGGTTGGCATAGCGGGTATTAGCAGGCTGTTGAAAAAGGCCGCTCGCCCTGCCGGATGAAAGGTGATTCAGTCTCCTTGTCGAGGAGGCTGATTTGCGCGGATCGGACGAGC
>CAXUBM010000404.1:225-2506 GCA_964249235.1 uncultured Acetobacteraceae bacterium
AGTTCCAAGCGATGGTGACCGAGCCGATCAGCAGCGAGACTGCGTGACGCTCGGGCGGGATCGGCTGCGGAATTTCCGTTTCCTCTGGGGCTGACATGGCTGCTCCTAGAATATGGCGACAGAGACGGACGAAAGCGGAGCCGAGCTTAACAAGGGACGCGACGAGGTGATTTGTACGAAGCCCTTGAGCTGGCCAGCCAAGGAAGAGACCGGTCTTTAAGCCTGCGCGAAAGGATCATAATCGCTGATCGCTCGGCCTACAGGGGTAGGAGGCACGGCCGAGAACGCGTAGGTCGCCTCGCAGCGATGGCAAACGTGAACGCGAAGGCGGGACCTAGCAGGCTGTTGAAAAAGGCCGCTCGCCCTGCCGGATGAATGGTGATTCAGTCTCCTTGTCGAGGAGGCTGATTTGCGCGGATCGGACGAGCGGACGGGGTCTTTGTTCAGCTACGTTGGTGTCGAGGCGCGTTTGCGGGCGGATCATCCGCTGCGGGCCATCCGTGCGCTGTCGGACGAGACGCTGGCGGCGATGGAACATGAGTTGGCGGCGCTTTACTCGGCGATCGGGCGACCGTCGATTGCGCCGCAGATGCTGCTGCGGGCGATGCTCTTGCAGGCTTTCTACTCGGTGCGGTCCGAGCGCCAGTTGATGGAGCGCATTGAGTTCGACCTGCTGTTGCGCTGGTTCGTCGGGCTCGAGCCGGACGAGCCGGTGTGGGACGCCTCGACCTTCTCGAAGAACCGCGACCGGCTGCTGGAAGGCGACGTGGCGGCGCGCTTCTTGGCCGTCCTGATGGCGCGGCCGCGCGTCAAGCGGCTTCTGTCGTCCGATCACTTCTCGGTCGACGGCACGATGATCCAGGCTTGGTCGTCGATGAAGAGCGTCAAGCCGATCGAGCGCGGCGACGGGCCGGGCGACGGACCACCGCCGCCTTCGGGAGGACGCAACGCCGAGGCGGACTTCCGCGGCACGACGCGCACCAACGCGACGCACGCGTCCATCACGGATCCCGAGGCCAAGCTCTATCGCAAAGGGCCGGGCATGGAGGCGCGCCTTGCCTTCCTCGGCCACGCGCTGATGGAGAACCGCTGCGGCCTCGTCGTCGACGCCTGCCTGACGCAGGCCTCCGGCCACGCCGAGCGTCTCGCCGCGCTGGCGATGATCGAGAGGCGGGCCGATCGGCCGCGGGCGATCACGCTCGGGGCCGACAAGGGCTACGATGCCGCCGACTTCGTCAACGAGCTCCGCGCCATGAACGTCCGCGCGCACGTCGCCCAAAACACCACGCGGCGCTTCGGCCGCTCGGCGATCGACCGACGCACCACGCGCCACCCCGGCTACGCGGCGAGCCAGCGCATCCGCAAACGGATCGAGGAGGCATTCGGCTGGATGAAGACGATCGGCGGCATGCGGCGGCCGATGTTGCGCGGCACCGATCGCGTCGGCTGGTGCTTCACCTTCGTTGCCGCCGCCTACAATCTCGTGAGACTGCCGAAGCTCCTGGCGGCAGCGTAGCCCGGCCACGCAGCGCCACACATGCACCCCGCGCTCAGCCACAGATGCAACGCCGTCTTCTTCGAGACCGCGCCGACGCCGACCGCTCGGCGCACCCTCCCATCCCAGAAAATGCGCCTTCTTCAGCAGCCTGCTAGGGTGTCGCCCGCTACCGCCGCGACGCGCGTGAAAGAGCGTCGCTTGTGGCACGCTTGCAACAGCATAGAGCCGCTTTGAGCAATGGAGCGAAATGGTATCGACTCCTTGTGCGCAAGACGACATGCCAGCATGGCAATTGCGCCGGGCTCTCCTTCCGCTTGTGCGGACAAGACGATCTCGGCGTTTTTTGCGGGCATTCGGCAGCATTAGAGCGGATCGATGGCAACCGTATATACCTACACCATTACAGGCGACGATGCTGCAACAGATGGTACTAATGGAGATATCTATGTTTATGCCGGCAATACATTAGTCGGAGACGCGCAAAATCCGAATAATGGAGAAGCCGGAGTTTTCTATGGAGACAGTGCTGCTGCAGGCGGCGGATCGCTTGTAGGTACGGCTCCTATTGCTAATAACAACGGGGTGAATGGTACTAATTTCAATATTCAATTTACTACTGAGACAGAGCCGAATTTTATTGAAGTGACCGATTCCTATGGCAATATTGTTGGAAACAGCGAAGCCGCGACGACAGGTGACACGCTGAGCATCTCGTCCATCAGCTACAATTCGGTCGGGCCGACTGGGGCCACCGGCGCCGGCGCCACGGGTCCGACCGGCGCG
>CAXUBM010000405.1:0-2494 GCA_964249235.1 uncultured Acetobacteraceae bacterium
GACCTCCCCCGGCTCGCCGCGGCGCTGCGCACCCTTGGAATATCCGCCTCGCGCGAATAGATGTGCCCCATGTCGACGACCATCGAACCGGCCGGCCTCCCCGCGCCGACGAAGACCTACGGCCATCTCAACGCCGAGACCGTCACCCTCGTCCGCCGCTGGACCGATCGCCTGTTCAGCTTCCGCACCACCAGGGATCCCTCGCTGCGCTTCGAGAACGGCCAGTTCACGATGATCGGCATCGAGGTCGACGGCAAACCCCTGCTGCGCGCCTACAGCATGGCCAGCGCCAACTACGAGGACTTCCTCGAGTTCCTCTCCATCGAGGTCGCCGACGGCCCGCTGACCTCGCGCCTGGGCCAGGTCCGCGAGGGCGACACCATCCTCGTCGGCCGCAAGCCCGTCGGCACCCTGATCCTCGACAACCTCAAGGGCGGCCGCAACCTCTACCTCCTCGCCACCGGCACCGGCCTCGCCCCCTTCATGGCGGTGATCCACGATCCCACCGTCTACGAGCGCTACGACCACGTCATCCTGACCCACACCTGCCGCACCGCCGACGAGCTCGCCTACGCGGGCTATATCCGCGACGAGCTCCCCCGGCACGAGCTGCTGGGCGAGGAGATCGCCGGCAAGCTCCTCTACTACCCGTCGGTCACCCGCGAGGAATACCAGACCGTCGGCCGCATCACCGAGCTCTTCCAGACCGGCAGGCTCTTCGACGACCTGGGCCTGCCGCCAGCCGACCCCGTCCACGACCGCGCCATGATCTGCGGCAACGAGCGCATGCTCGCCGACTGCGAAGCCATGCTCGTCGGCCGCGGCTTCACCGAGGGCCACAACCACGACCCCGGTGACTACGTGGTCGAAAAGGCCTTCGCCGAACGATAATGCGGGCCCGGGGGCGCTGCTCCCGGCCGGATCGAGCCGCCACGCGTATCGATGGGCAGAGCCCCGCCCTCTGGGAGGAACCCTCGGATGCCCCACGACTACGATCTCTTCGTCATCGGCGGCGGCTCCGGCGGCGTCCGCTGCGCCCGCATCGCCGCCGCCTACGGTGCGCGCGTCGGCATCGCCGAGGAACGCCATTGGGGCGGCACCTGCGTCAATGTCGGCTGCGTCCCCAAGAAGCTCCTGGTCCAGGCCGGCGAATACGGCGCCGCCGCCCGCGACGCCGCCGCCTTCGGCTGGCGCACCGAACTCCACGGCCACGACTGGCCTTCCCTGATCGCCGCCAAGAATGAGGAGATCACCCGCCTCAACGGCATCTACGTCACCCTGCTCGAGCGCGCCGGCGTCCACCATTACGCCGAGCGCGCGACCTTCCTCGACAGCCACACGCTCGACGTCGGCGGCCGCCGCGTCACCGCCGAGCGCATCGTCATCGCCACCGGCGGCCACCCCACCGTGGAACCCGACATCGAGGGCCGCGAGCTCGGCATCGTCTCCGACGACGCCTTCCACCTCCGCGACCGTCCCGACCGCATCCTGATCGTCGGCGGCGGCTATATCGGCGTCGAGTTCGCCGGCATCTTCAACAGCTTCGGCTCGCGCGTCACCCTGGTCTACCGCCAGGCCAAGCCCCTGCGCGGCTTCGACGAGGACCTTCGCGACGGCCTCGTCGAGGCGCTCGACGCCCGTCTCGTCGACCAGCGCCCGATGACCACCGTCCATCGCATCGCCCGCGCCCGCTCCGGCGCGCTCGCCGCCGACCTCTCCGACGGCACCACCGTCGACGCCGACCTGGTCTTCTTCGCCGTCGGCCGCCGGCCCAACACCGCCGGCCTCGGCCTGGAACGCGCCGGCGTCGCCGTCGACCACCGCGGCGGCGTCGTCGTCGACGCCGACAACCAAACGAATGTCCCCGGTCTCTACGCGATCGGCGACGTCTCCAACCGCCTCAACCTCACCCCCGTCGCCATCGCCGAGGGCCACCATCTCGCCCACCGTCTGTTCGGCCCCGGCGAACCCCGCTCCTGGGACCTCGCCACCGTGCCCAAGGCCGTCTTCTTCTCGCCGCCGCTCGCCAGCGTCGGCCTCACCGAGGACGAGGCCGCCAGGCAGGGCCGCGCCGAGATCTATCTGTCCCGCTTCACCCCGCTCAAGCACCGCATCAGCGCCCGCGCCGCCAACCGCTCCGCCGTCAAGCTCGTCGTCGCCGAGCCCAGCGGCGTCGTCCTCGGCGCCCACATGATCGGCGACGACGCTCCCGAGATCATCCAGGGGTTCGCGGTCGCGGTCGCCGCCGGCCTGACCAAGCGCGACCTCGACCGCACGGTCGGCATCCCCCCCCCGGCCGCCGAGTAACGGGTGCCGATGCGCTCGCCGGCCCGCGGCGGGGGGGGCGCGCGCGAGGCAATGCGTGCTGATCATTGATGTCGAGCACATCCCGATCCACTCGGATCGGGATGTGCTCGAGCAGGGCGCGCTTCGCCGTTCGGCGTGATCCGCTCGTCCCGATGGGCGGCGGCGTCGAATGCGCGTCGGGACATTC
>CAXUBM010000406.1:0-2493 GCA_964249235.1 uncultured Acetobacteraceae bacterium
GGCTAGATAACTCCGCTTGTTGGAGGAGACGCGACTGAAATGACGACGGGTGTTGCCAAGACCATCGGCGCGACGTTGATCGTCTGCGCGCTGCTGGCCGGCTGCGGCAACGGCGGCACCAGCAACCCGCTCGCCATCCCCGACAAGGGTCACCTGCTCGGCAACACCGACCAGTCCTCCGAACTGGCCGCCGCCACCCCCGACGCCGGCGGCGTCAACGCCTATCTCTGGCGCGGCGCCATCGACGTGCTGAGCTTCATGCCTTTCGCCTCGGCCGACCCCGTCGGCGGCGTCATCATCACCGACTGGTACACGCCGCCCACCGTCGGCGGCGAGCGCTTCAAGGCCGAAGCCTACATCCTCGGCCGCACGCTCGCGGCCAACGACGTGCGCGTCTCCGTCTTCCGCCAGGTCCAGCAGGACGGCCAATGGGTGGACGCGACCGTTGCCCCCGAGACCGCCGCCGACATCACCGACAAGGTGCTGACGCGTGCCCGCGAACTGCGCGCGGGCGCGGCCGGCTGAGGAAGATGGACCAGCACGCCGAGCACGAGCAGCGGACCTACGAACCGCTTGCCGTGGAGCGCCGCTGGCAGTCGGTCTGGGCCGAGCGCGGCTGCTTCGCCGTCCCCGACGTGCCGCCGCCCGGCGCGCGCACCTTCTACGCGCTCGACATGTTTCCCTACCCGTCGGGCCGCATCCACATGGGCCACGTGCGCAACTACGCCATCGGCGACCTGATCTCGCGCTACAAGCGCGCCCGCGGCCATCTCGTCCTGCACCCGATGGGCTGGGACGCGTTCGGCCTGCCCGCCGAGAACGCCGCCCGCGATCGCGGCGTCAGCCCGCGCGAATGGACCTACGCCAACATCGCCGCCATGCGCGAGGCACTCGCCCCCATCGGCCTCTCGGTCGACTGGTCCCGCGAGTTCGCCACCTGCGACCCCGACTATTACGGCCAGCAGCAGGCTCTCTTCCTCGACCTGCTCGCCCGGGGTCTCGCCTACCGCCGCGAGAGCCTGGTCAACTGGGACCCCGTCGACCAGACCGTGCTCGCCAACGAGCAGGTGATCGACGGCCACGGCTGGCGCTCCGGCGCCCCGATCGAGACCCGCCGCCTGTGGCAATGGTTCTTCCGCATCACCGCTTTCGCCCAGGATCTCCTCGACGGTCTGGCGACCCTCGACCGCTGGCCCGAGCGCGTGCGCACCATGCAGGAGAAGTGGATCGGCCGCAGCGAAGGCGCCCGCGTCCGCTTTCCCCTCGTCGGGTCCGACGAGCGCGTCGAGGTTTTCACCACCCGGCCCGACACGCTGTTCGGCATGTCCTTCCTCGCCATCGCCGCCGAGCACCCCCTCGCCGCCGCCTGCGCCGGGCGCGATCCCGCCGCCGCCGCCTTCATCGCCGAGTGCCGCCGGCTCGGCACCAGCGAGGCCGTCATCGAAACCGCCGAGAAGCAGGGCTACGACACCGGCCTGCGCGTCGCCCACCCCTTCATCGAGGGCGCCACCTACCCGGTCTGGATCGCAAACTTCGTCCTCGCCGGCTACGGCACCGGCGCCATCTTCGGTTGCCCCGGCCACGACGAGCGCGACCACGAGTTCGCCACCAAATACGGCCTGCCGATCCCGTCCGTGATCGCCGCCGACGGCACCGACGTCGCCGCCGACACGGGCCGGTCCGCCTACACCGGCTCCGGCCATATCGTCGGCTCCGACTTCCTCGACGGACTGCCCGTCGACGGCGCCAAGCGCGCCGCCATCGCCCGCCTCGAGGCCACCGGCTTCGGCGAGGGCGTGCTCAATTGGCGGCTGCGCGACTGGGGCGTCTCCCGCCAGCGCCCCTGGGGCTGTCCGATCCCCGTCATCCATTGCGAGACCTGCGGCGTCGTGCCCGTGCCGCGCGACCAGCTCCCCGTCCGCCTGCCCGACGACATCCGCTTCGACGTCCCCGGCAATCCGCTCGACCACCATCCCACCTGGACCGACGTCGCCTGCCCCGCCTGCGGCGGCCCCGGCCGGCGCGAAACCGACACGCTCGACACCTTCGTCGACAGCGCCTGGTATTTCGCCCGCTTCTGCTCGCCGCGCGCCGCCGTCCCCGTCGACCGCGCCGCCGCCGATCGCTGGCTCCCCGTCGACCAGTATGTGGGCGGCGTCGAACACGCGATCCTCCACCTTCTCTATGCGCGCTTCTTCACCCGCGCGATGAGTCGCGCCGGCCATGTCGGCCTCGCCGAGCCGTTCGCCGGCCTCTTCACCCAGGGCATGGTCACCCACGAGACCTACCGCGACCAAGCCGGCGAGTGGCTCTACCCGGAGGAGGTCGAGCGCACCGCCGACGGCGCCGTTCGCGTCGGTACCGGCGCCCCCGTCGCCGTCGGCCGCGTCGAGAAGATGAGCAAGTCGCGACGCAACGTCGTCGAGCCCTCGACCATTCTCGAGCGCTACGGCGCCGACACCGCGCGTTGGTTCGTGGTCTCCGACAACCCGC
>CAXUBM010000407.1:0-683 GCA_964249235.1 uncultured Acetobacteraceae bacterium
AGGTGGCACTGAAGGTGAACCTGCATCGGGCGATCGCCTCGATGCGGCGGCGGCTCGGGGAGGCGCGGGATGAGTGAGAACGCGTCGACCGCCGTGGACGCTCACGACAGGCTGATCCGGTCGCTGGCGGGTTCGCTGAAGGCGCGACGGCCGCTGCGGCCGCCGATGCGCAGGACGGCGTTGTTCCTGCTGGCGGTGGTGCTGGCGGGCGTGGGGGCGGCGTTCTTCTCGCATTTCGCGATGCCGCGGGAGCGGTTCGCCACCGCGCCGGACATGTGGCTGGCCGCGGCCGGAGCGCTGGTGACCGGCGTGCTGGCGACGCTGGCCGCCTTCGAGACCAGCCTGCCCGACAGGAGCGCGCGGTGGGGATTGCTGCCGCTGCCGGGGCTGGCGCTGTGGCTCGGTGCGAGCGGGATGGGGTGCCTGAGGAGCTGGGGGGTGCCGGCGTCGGCCTACGGGCCCTGGCTGATCGGGCCGCGCGGCTGCGTGATGTTCATCCTCGGCATGGCGGTGCCGCTGTCGGCCTTGCTGATCGTGATGCTGCGGCGCGGACGGCCGGTCAGGCCGGGGCTGACGGCGGCGCTGGCGGGGTTGGCGAGCGCGGCGCTGGTGGCGACGCTGCTGAACCTGTTTCACCCGTTCGACGCGGCGGCGGAGGACCTGGTGGTGCATGCGACCGCGGT
>CAXUBM010000407.1:805-2489 GCA_964249235.1 uncultured Acetobacteraceae bacterium
AGGGAAGCGGCGGGCTGAATTGATCGGGCGCCCGGGCGGGGCCATCTTGGGCCGATGCCCGAGACGCCCGATTTCCTTGACCTGTCACGTCCGGACGTGCCGGATATCGTCGTGCCGCGCGGGATCACGCCGTTCCGGCTGCCCGGGCGACCGGTGCGCGGGCGGCTGATCCGGCTGGGAAAGCTGGCGGATGCGCTGTTGTCGCGCCACGCCAATCCGCCGGAGGTGAGCCGGCTGGCGGGCGAGGCGCTGGCTCTGGCGGCCGGACTGTCGGCGGCGCTGAAGTTCCGGGGATCGTTCAGCCTGCAGGCCAAGGGGAACGGACCGGTGCGGATGCTGCTCGCCGACTGCACCGAGGTGGGTGCGCTGCGCGGCTACGCGCGCGCCGACGAGGAGAAGCTGGCGGCGCTGGAAGGCGAGCCGACGGCGCGTGCGCTGCTGGGCGACGGGTATCTGGCGTTCACGGTCGACCAGGGGGTCGAGACGGAACGGCACCAGGGGATCGTGGCGATCGAGGGCGAGAGCCTGTCGGACATGGCCCAGCATTATTTCCAGACCAGCGAGCAGCTCGAGTGCCGGTTGCGATTGGCCTGCCGCAAGACCGCGGCGGGCTGGCGCGCGGCGGCCCTGGTTCTGGAAAAGGTGGCGACGGCAGGCGGCGACGGGTTGGACCCGTTGGTCGATCCGGACGAGGCGTGGCGGACGGCAACGATGCTGGCGGCGACCGTCGGCGACGACGAGTTGCTGGACGACGCGTTGCCGCCCGAGGAACTGCTGTTCCGGTTGTTTCACGGCGAGGGGGTGGCGGCGGACCTGCCGCGGGCGCTGGCCTATGGCTGCCGGTGCACGCGGGCGCGGTTGTCGTCCATCCTGGAGGGGTTCGGCAGCGACGACCTCGACCACATGAGCGTGGGCGGCGACATCGTGATGACGTGCGAGTTCTGCAATCACGACTTCCGCTTCCCACGAGAGACCATACGCGGGAGCGACCAGCCTGCGGATCATTGACCATGATGGTGGCGGTGGGCAGGTTCGGCGCGTGGCTGCTTGAGGGTTGCGGGATGCGGGTTGGCGGGTTTCGCGCCGCGGGACGGACGGCACTGTCGACGGGCCGTGCCGTCGCGGCTGGGCTGCTGGGCGTGGCGCTGACGTCGTGCTCGGGCGAGGAGCCGGCGCCGCAGAATTTCGCGCCGCTGCACTACGAGTATCTGACGCCGATCCGGCTCAACGTGGCGACGATCGATGTCGAGAACCAGGCGTCGTCGCCGGACGGGGATCTGGCCTTGCAGAGCCCGTTCACCCCCGAGGCCGCGCTGGAGCGGATGGCGCGCGACCGGCTGGTGGCGGCGGGGCCGTCGGGCACGGCGACGTTCACGGTCACCGAGGCGTCGATCGTTCGCGGCGACGACGGGCTGACGGAACGGCTGTCCGCGCATCTGGACATCGCCAGCGCCGACGGGGCGCGGGCGGGGTATGCGGAAGCGCACGTCACGCGGTCGCTGCGAAACGCGGGGGCGGGGCCGGCGGCGGGGGGGCGGGGGGCGCGGCCGCGCGGCCGGCTCCCGGCGAGGCCGCCGAGCTGGTGGGCCGCATGGCGCTGAAGGACATCGTGGGCCGCTCCCGCGCCGCCCTCGAGGAGGGTTGCATCCGTCGGGCGCTGGAACTCACCGGCGACAACCGCGCG
>CAXUBM010000408.1:0-2485 GCA_964249235.1 uncultured Acetobacteraceae bacterium
CACGTTGACGCTGCCGAATCCAACTTACGTTTAGATTACGGATTACAACGAATAAAAGATCAGGGCGGCCGTGTTGACCTGGTCGAAGCGGTCGATTTCCTGAAGGCCGGTGGGGCTGGTGACGTTGATCTCGGTCAGCCAGTTGCCGATGACGTCGATGCCGGCGAACACGAGGCCGTCCTGCTTGAGGCGGGGGCCGATGGCGGCGACGATCTCCTGGTCGCGCGCTGTCAGCGTCGCGCGCTCGGCGCGGCCGCCGACATGCAGGTTGGAGCGTGATTCGCCCTGGGCGGGAACGCGGTTGATGGCGCCGACCGCTTCGCCGTCGACCAGGATGATGCGTTTGTCCCCCTGGCGGACGGCCGGTTCGTAGCGCTGGATCATCAGCGGCTCCCTGGAGCGGGCGAAATGCATCTCCAGCAGGGCGGCGAGGTTTTCGTCCTCCTCGCGGATGCGGAAGACGCCGGCGCCGCCGTTGCCGAAGAGCGGCTTGACGATGATGTCGCGGTGGCGGGCGCGGAATTCGCTGATCGCGGCGAGGTCCCAGGTGATCAGGGTGGGCGGCATCAGGTCGGGAAAGTGGGTGACGAGGATCTTTTCGGGTGACTGGCGGACCGAGACGGGGTCGTTGACCACCAGCGTGCCCGGGTGGACGTGCTCGAGCATGTGGGTGGCGGTGATGTAGGCCATGTCGAACGGCGGATCCTGGCGCATCAGGATCACGTCGATGTCGGCGCCCAGGTCCAGGCGCTCGGGAGCGCCCTGCCGTTGGTGCGCGCCGCGGTCGCGCGAGACGGTCAGCGGGCGGGCGGTGGCGTGCAGGCGCTCGGTGCGCGGGGCGGACTCCGAGGTCCTGCCCTCGGTGAGTGCCAGCGTGCGGACGTCGTAGTGCCACAGGGCGTGGCCGCGGCGCTGGGCTTCGAGCATGAGCGCGAAGCTGCTGTCCTTGTCGATGTCGACGGCTTCGACCGGGTCCATCTGGACCGCAACGCGCAGGGACACGGGCTCAGGCGAGGCGGCGGCGCATGGCGTCGATGCCGAGGCGGGCGCGGTCGGCGTCCGCCCCGTCGGGGGCGAGGGCCAGGAACCGCTCCAGGCAGGCGATCGCGGTTCCGAGGCGGCCGAGCTGCTGGTTGAGCGCCGCCTTCTCGCGCCAGATGGCGGGGTCCTTGCTGGCGAACAGTGCCATGCGCTCCCAGGTGGCGAGCGCCTCCGCGTGCCGGCCGGAAAGGCGCTGGCGCTCGGCGATGTTGCGCTGCAGGCGGAGCAGGACCTCGCGGTTGCTCATCGGGCGGAACAGGTTGGCTTCCAGGGTGCGCTCGTCGGTGGCGCGTCGCTTGACCAGGCCGAGGAGGCCGTCGACGTCGACCTCGGCGCCGCCGGCGAAGACGTCGACCACGGCGTGGGGCATGCGCGCGGCGGCGCGGCGGTCCACGGTGGACTGGATCTGGCGGCCGTCGAGCCGGACCAGGAAGTGGCGCGGGAAGTCGAGGCCGCGGCCGCTCCAGCCGGCGGCGCGGATGCAGTGCAGCCAGAGGATGCCGAGTGCGACGGGCAGGCCGCGGCGGCGCTCGGTGACGCGGATCAGGTCGGCGTTGGCAAGGTCGTCGTAGGTTTCGACGTCGCCGGCGTAGCGGTGGCGGACGTGGAGCAGGGAGACCAGCGCGCCGAGGCGGACCTCGACCGGGCGGTCGGCCATCACCTGGCCGATGGCGGCGGCCTCTCGGGCAAGCTCCGACAGGTGGGCGCCGGCGCGGGCCCAGTCGGCGCCGGGCGACGACAGTCGGGCGATCTGCAGGGCGGCGTCGGCGATGTCGATCTCGGCGTCGGGCAGCTGGCCGATGGCTTTGAGCGCGTCGGTGGCGTCGTTCATGCTCCGCTCTCCGCGTCCCGTGCCTGGCCGTAGGCGATGTCGCCGATCTCCACCGTGTCGTCCCCGCGCGGCGTGCGCACGCGGACCTGGTCGCCGACGCGACGTCCCAGCAGGGCGCGGGCGACGGGCGACAGGAGACTGACTTCGCCGCGGGCGAGGTCGGCCTCGTCGACACCAACGATCGTCACTCGGCGCTCGTTGTGGGCGGCGTCGAGAAAAGTGACGGTGGCGCCGAAGAGGACCCGGTCGGGGTCGGCCGGGCGTGCCGCGTCGACGACGATCGCCTGACGGATTCGGCGCTCGAGGAAGTGCAGGCGGCGGTCGATCTCGCGCAGGCGGCGCTTGCCGTAGAGATAGTCGCCGTTCTCGGAGCGGTCGCCATTGCCGGCGGCCCACGCGACGATGTCGAGCACGCGGGGACGCTCGTCGCGGCGCAGGCGGGACTGCTCGGCTCGGAAACGGTCGAGGCCGCCCTGGGTCACGTAGCACGCGACGTCCGGGGGCGGAGTGACCGCCGCGGACGTGTCACAGTCGATGTCGGGACGCATGGCGGCAAACCTGGAGAGTGTGGGCGGTTCTGTCGAGACGGTTGTTCGGATGAGTGTTCGGGAC
>CAXUBM010000409.1:0-2481 GCA_964249235.1 uncultured Acetobacteraceae bacterium
TACGTCAACGCCCACGGCACCGGCACTCGCCTCAACGACACCACCGAGTGCGCGGCGCTGCGCGACCTGCTCGGCTCCCGCCTCGACCGCGTGCCCGTCACCTCCACCAAGTCGCAGATCGGCCACTGCCTGAACGCCGCCGGCGCCATCGAGGCGGTCGCCACCGTGCTCGCCCTGCGCGACGGCGTCGTCCCACCCACCATCGGCTTCACCACGCCCGACCCCGACTGCCCCATCGACTGCGTGCCCCACGAGGCCCGCCGCCTGCCGATCGAGGTCGCGCTCTCCAACTCGTTCGCCTTCGGCGGCCTCAACGCCACCCTCGCCTTCGGACGCACTTCATGACCGCAATCCCGCGACGCCGGGCGCACCTGAACCGCATCGGCACCGCTCACCCGGTGCACGACATCCACGCCGCGTTCCAAGCCTTCGCCGCCAGCCTGTTCACCGACGAGCGCACCCGCTCCGTCTTCGAGCGGATGGCGGAACGCGCCGGCATCGGGCGCCGCTTCTCCGTCTTCCGCCCCGGGAACCTCGAAGCCGGCGAGATCGACGCCGACGGCTTCTACCGGCGCGGCGAGTTCCCCTCGACCCGCGACCGGATGGTCCGCTACGAGACCCACGCTCTGCCCCTCGCCCTCGACGCCGTCCGCGACCTCGCACTCGACCCCCACGACGCCGCCCGCGTCACCCACCTCGTGGTCGCCTCCTGCACCGGCTTCTCAGCCCCCGGCCTCGACCTGCAACTCGCGCGGCATCTCGGCCTGCGCGACGACGTCGAGCGCACGATCGTCGGTTTCATGGGCTGCTCGGCCGCCGTTCCCGCGCTCCGCTGCGCCCGCAACGCCGTGCTCGCCGACGCCGCCGCCCGCGTCCTCGTCGTCAACATCGAGCTCTGCACCCTGCACATGCAGGAAACCGCCGAGCTCGAGCCCGCCCTCTCCGCCCTGCTCTTCGCCGACGGCTGCACCGCCGCCCTCGTCACCGCCGACGAGGGCGGCATCGAGCTCGACGACTTCCGCGCCGTCATCATCCCCGACAGCGCCGACCACATCACCTGGCACATCGGCAACGGCGGCTTCCTGATGCACCTGTCCGGCAAGGTGCCCGGCCGCATCGCCGCGGTGCTCCGCGACGAGGCCGCCCGCGCCGATGATGCCGGCCTGCTCCGCGGCGCCGGCACGCAGTCGATCCGCCACTGGGCCGTGCATGCCGGCGGCCGCTCCGTGCTCGACGCCGTCGAATACGGCCTTTCCCTCGGACGCGAGGCGCTCGCCCATTCCCGCGCCGTCCTCAACGACCACGGCAACATGTCATCCGCCACCGTCATGTTCGTGCTCCGCCGCATGCTCGACACCGGCGACGACGGCCCCGGCCTGGCGATGGCCTTCGGCCCCGGCATGGTCGCCGAGACGTTCCGCTTCCGCCTTCGCCCCTGAGCCGCCCTTGATCGACCTGTCCCGACGCGTCGACCTCGCCGAACGGATGGACGACCCCGACCTGCCGCTCGCCGACTACGAGGCGATCCTCGCCGACCTCGAGCGCGTCAACCGCGCCACCCTCACCCACCGCCCGACGCTGGCCTGGCTCGCTCGTGCCATCCGCCCGCTGCCGCCCGGCCAGCCGGTCTCGATCCTCGATGTCGCCTGCGGCCGCGGCGACCTCCTGCGTGCCGTCGCCGGGCGCTTCGCCCGCCTCGGCCGTCCCGTCGAGCTCCAGGGCATCGACCTCAACCGGCGCAGCACCGACGCCGCCAGCCGCCTCGGCGGCGCCATCACCTACCGCACCGGCGACGTCTTCGCCTTCTCCCCCGACCCGAAGCCCGACTTCGTCGTCAGCTCCCAATTCACCCACCACCTGCCCGACGACGAGGTCGTCCGCTTCCTCCGCTGGATGGACACCCATGCCGTCCGCGGCTGGTTCGTCTCCGACCTCCGCCGCACCGCCGTCGCCTACTGGGGGTTTCGCCTGCTCTGCCGCGCCGCCGGCTGGCACCCGGTCGTGCGCGCCGACGGCACCGCCTCCATCGCCCGCTCCTTCCGTCCAGCCGAATGGCGCGCCCTCCTCGGCCGCGCCGGCCTCGCCGCCACGGTCCGGGCGCACACGCCCTCGCGCCTGTGCGTGTCCTGCCTCAAATGAACCCGGTCACCATCGCCGGCGGCGGCCTCGCCCGCGCCGGCCGTGCGGTCACCCTGTTCGAACGCACCGCCGCCCCGACCGACAAGATCTGCGGCGAGTTCCTCGGTCCCACCGCGCAGCGCGAACTCGCCGTGCTCGGCCTCGACCTCGACGGTCTCGGCGCCCACCGCATCGACCGCTTGCGCGTCGTTCGCCGCCATCGCGTCGCCGCGACGAGCCTGCCCTTCCTCGCCCGCGGCCGCACCCGCCGCCGCCTCGACGAGGCCCTTCTCGCCGCCGCCGCCCGGTCCGGCGCCGACATCCGGCGCGGTCACGCCTTCCACGCCCAGGCCCAGCGAGGAC
>CAXUBM010000410.1:0-2474 GCA_964249235.1 uncultured Acetobacteraceae bacterium
GGCCTGCGCGTGCGCCTCAAGGGCGACGCCGCCAAGCCCACGACCACACGCCGCAGATAGGGCCACCGGGCACGCGCCCTTGCGCTTCCTTTTCGTCCATCAGAATTTCCCGGGCCAATTCGTCCATCTCCTGCGCCACCTCGTGGCGCAGGGCACCCACGACATCGTCTTCGTCAGCGAGGACAACCCGAACCGCATGTCCGGCGTGCGCCGCCTCACCTACGGCCGCCCGCCCGATCTCGGCCGCCACACCTTTCCCATCGCCGCCGAATTCGAGCTCGCCACCGTGCGCGCCCACGCCGTGGCCCTTGTTTGCCGCCAGGTCCAGCGCCTCGGCTTCACCCCCGACATCGTCATCGGCCACCACGGCTGGGGCGAGCTGCTCGACATTCAGGACGTCTGGCCCGGCGTGCCGCTGCTCGGCTACCAGGAGTTCTTCTACCGGCTCGAAGGTCTCGATGTCGGCTTCGACCCAGAATTTCCGACCTCGCCCGACAGCCTGCCGCGCATCCGCGCCAAGAACGCGGTCAACTTCCTCTCGCTGACCAACGGCGGCTTCGGCCAGACACCCACAGAGTTCCAGCGCGGCTCCTACCCGGATTGGGCGCAGCCCTCGATCGCGCTGCTGCCCGAAGGGGTCGACACCGAGGCCTGCAAGCCCGACCCCGCCGTTCGGAGGCGCCTCTTCAAGCTCGGCGACCTCACCGTCTCGCCCAAGGAGCGCCTCGTCACCTACGTCGCCCGCGACCTCGAACCCTATCGCGGCTTTCATGTCTTCATGCGCGCGCTGCCGCGTCTTCTCGCCGGCCGCGCCGACGTCCGCGTCGTCCTCGTCGGCGGCGACGGCGTCAGCTACGGTGCCCGCCTGCCGTCGGGCACCTGGCGCGAACGCCTCCTCGCCGAGGTCGGCGACCGTGTCGACCAGTCCCGTCTCCATTTCGTCGGCAAGCTCGACTACGAGGACTACAAGCGCCTGCTCAAGCGCTCCGACGCCCACGTCTATCTCACCTACCCCTTCGTCCTGTCCTGGAGCCTGCGAGAGGCGCTGGCCAGCGGCTGCACCATCGTCGCCTCCGACACCGGCCCGGTGCGCGAATTCATCACCGACGGCGACAATGGCGTGCTGACACCCTTCCATGAACCCGACCGGCTCGCCGACACGGTCCTCGACGTGCTCGAGGACCGCGCCCGCGCCCGCGCCCTCGCGGGCGGCGCGCGACGCTACGCCGAGCGTCATCTGCGCATGGACGACTACCTCGCCCGCTACGAGGCGCTGATCGAGCGCGTCATCGAAGGCCGGATCTGAGCAGCCCGTCGGTCTCGAGGCCGCCGCTCAAGGGTCGTTAACGTCTCCCGCCTACGATACGGGCCTCGCACGACGACAGGCGGTCCGTGGCACGCGAACAACGACAGGCAGGTGGGAACACCCGGCCCGGGATCGACCCCGACGCACGGCTCGGCGCCGAGATCGACGCCGCACTCGCGCGTCCGTCCGTCCGCCTGTCCGCATCGCTGGAGGCGCGCTACGCCGCCGACACGGAGGCCGACCGCCGCGCCGAGATCGCCCTCTATGGCCGTCTCGGGCCGGCCATCTTCGCGATGTTCTTCCTCTTCGACACGGTTTCGATGCCTGAATCGATCCGCGTCGCCGCCATCGTCCGCTTCTGCTGCCTGCTCAGCGGCCTGCTGACGACCGAACTGATCCTGCGCGGCCGGCCGAAACGGTTCCTCGAAGACGTCATCGGCCCCTTCTACACGCTCGTCGCCCTGGTCGGGCTGGACATCATCTTCATGCACACGACCCTTTCGGAGAAGCTCCTCTATCTGAACGGCGTGATGCTGACGACCATCTGCGGCAATCTCGGCATGCCGGGGCGCCTGCGCGTCAAGCTCGCCGCCAACCCCCTTTTCTTCCTGATCTCGGCCCACTCCCTCGCCCCGCTGCCCTATCGGGACCTCATTCCGCAGCTGGCGATGCTCGCCACCGGCCAGGTGCTCGCCCTGGCGGTCCTGCACCGGCTCGAACTGCAGAAACGCCGCAACTACCTGCTGAACCTGCGCGAGCTCAGGCGCGCCGACGCGCTGGCGGCGCAGAACGACCGCCTGCAGGTCCTGACCGAGCGCGACGGCCTGACCAACCTGCTCAATCGCCGACGGCTGGACGCGCTGCTGCCCGACCTGCTCGCCGCGGCCGCCCGCAAGGGCCGCCCGCTGAGCGTGCTCATGGTCGACGTCGACCACTTCAAGGCGTTCAACGACTGCTACGGCCACCAGGCCGGCGACGAGTGCCTGCGCATGGTCGCCGCCATCCTGGACGCCTACACCAGGCGCGAGACCGACCATGTCGGCCGCTACGGCGGCGAGGAGTTCCTGGTCGTGCTGCCCGACCGCAGCCTCGCCGGCGCGGTCGGCGCCGCCGAGCGCCTGCGCGGCGCCATCGATGGCGCCGAGATCCCCCACGCGTGCGGCGGCCC
>CAXUBM010000411.1:0-2473 GCA_964249235.1 uncultured Acetobacteraceae bacterium
GTCCGAAGGCCCCTGCGCGCGCCGCGTCAGCAGCGCGAACCGCGCCACCTCCCGCTCCGCGCGTGCCGGCAGATGCCGCGACGGCCCCGGCATCGTCCCCGACCGCTCGGCCATGAACCGCTTGACGATCCGATCCTCGAGCGAATGGAACGACACCACCACCAGCCGTCCGCCTTGGCGCAGCAGCGCGCACGAGGCCCGCAAGCCCCGCTCGATCTCGCCCAGCTCGTCGTTGACCCGGATGCGAAGCGCCTGGAACGAGCGCGTGGCCGGGTCGATGCCGTCGCGCGCTCCCGGCACCGCACGCCTGACGATCGCCGCCAGGTGCGCCGTCGTCGCGATCGGCGCGTCCGCCCGCGCCGGCACGATCGCGGCCGCCACCCGCCGCGACCGCCGCTCCTCGCCGAACTCGAACAGCACGGTCGCGAGCTCCGCCTCGCCGAGCGTGTTGACAAGGTCGGCCGCCGTGGGCCCCGATCGGCCCATCCGCATGTCGAGCGGCCCGTCCGCCCTGAACGAGAAGCCCCGCTCGGCCGTGTCGAGCTGGAACGACGACACGCCCAGATCCAGCACCACCCCGTCCAGCGCCTCGACGCCGCGCGCCGCCAGCAGCGCCACCATGTCGCCGAAATTGCCCTCCATCAGGCACAGCGCGCCCGGACGACGCGCCGCCAGCGCCGCCCCGCGCGCGATCGCCTCCGGATCGCGATCGATCGCGAACAGCGTGCAGTCCGCCGCCTCGAGGATCGCCGCCGCGTATCCGCCGCCCCCGAACGTGCCATCGAGATAGAGACCGCCCGGTCGCGGCGCGAGCAGGTTCACCACCTCGTCCCGCATCACCGGCTCGTGGCGCCCCGCCATCAGGACGTCTCAAGCCGGGTGCGCGAGGGCACCACCACCGAGCGCGCCGCCTCGCGCGCCGCCTCGCGGCGCTTGCCGGCCGCCTCCGGCTCCCAGATCTGGAAGATCTGCCCCATCCCCATGAACACCACCGAAGAGCTCAAGGCGGCGTGCGCCGCCAGGCTCTCTGGAAGCACGATTCGGCCCTCCTTGTCCGCTTCCACCGTCGTTGCGTCGGCGAAAAGAGCGGCGGCGAGGTCGTCATGCGCGTCCGAGAACGGGTCGAGCTGGTCGAGCGGCCGCGCCAGCCGCGCGAACGACGACGGCGGCCAGCACTCCACGCACGGATGCCGGTGCGAGGGTCGCAGCACCAGGCCCACCGCCATCTCCGTGCCCTCCATCGTTCGCAATCCGGCGCGAAACGGTGCCGGAATGGACACGCGCCCTTTCGCGTCGAGCTTGTTGTGATGAGTGCCCAGGAAAGGGGTCACTGAACTCTCGTGAATGGGAGTTCATGGGATACCATGGGCTGCCATGGGCAAAAAGCATAAAAGCAGCCGAGTTCATGTAATGTTCCAAGTAATAATGCGGCTCCGCCCAAGCTCCGGTTCGTGACGCTCCCGATGGAGGACCAGACGGCCTGTAAGCCGGGTTCTGTCCGCCCCTCGCGGGGCGTGACGACCATTCCTCTGGGACGCGCATCGCTGCGCGCCTCGCGCGACCAACCCGGGCGACGGGCGGAACACCCCGGGACCTTGCGATCCCTGTCGCCCCTATTCGGTCTTGCTCCCGGTGGGGTTTACCCTGCCGCTCCCGTTGCCGGGCGCGCGGTGCGCTCTTACCGCACCGTTTCACCCTTGCCCGCTGACCCGAGGATGAGCGGGCGGTTTGTTTTCTGTGGCACTTTCCCTGGGGTCGCCCCCGCCGGCCGTTAGCCGGCACCGTATTCCCGTGGAGCCCGGACTTTCCTCTGTTCCCCGCGCGGACGCGGGTTGCAGCGGCCGTCCAGCCGTCTGGCACGGGTGGTGTGGCGGTTTCGCGGCTGAGAGGCAAGCCCCGGCGCGACGGCAAGCAGCGACTCCCTTTTGAAAAAGACCACGAACGTCGTGCTCCCCGGCTAAGCGCCACAGGAGAAACCGGCGACAGCGGAAGCAAAAGTTTTTTGCTGCTGCTTTTCAAAAAAGCAGGCCTTTCTTGCCTCCCGCCAGCACAAGGAAATGGTTGAGCAGATGTACGTCCCTCGGCAGTTTTCGTCACGCACGCTTCGGAGGGCCTGCACGTCACCCACCTGCCGATGGTGCTGACCGAAGCGGCGGACGGCGCCTGGACGCTGGACGGCCACGTCGCGCGCGCCAACCCGCACTGGCGGGCGGCCGGCGGGCCGGCGGCGTCCGTGGCCATCTTCCAGGGCCCGCAGGCCTACGTCTCGCCGTCCTGGTACGCCAGCAAGCGCGAGCACGGCAAAAAGGTGCCCACCTGGAACTACATCGCGGTGCACGCGCAGGGCACGCTGCAGGCCGTGGAGGACGAGGCCTGGCTGATGGCTCACCTCGAGGCGCTGACCCGCGCCAACGAGGCGGCGCGCGAGCACCCGTGGGCGATGTCGGACGCGCCGCCCGGTTACGTGCAGGGG
>CAXUBM010000412.1:0-2467 GCA_964249235.1 uncultured Acetobacteraceae bacterium
GATCGAGTGGTGCGGGGCGCTCGGGGCGCGGGCGTTGTTCCTGGAGGTGGCGGCGTCGAACGTGGCGGCGCGGGCGCTCTATGGGCGGGCCGGATTCGTCGCGGTCGGGTGTCGGCGCGGGTATTACGGCAAGGGCGAGGATGCCGTGGTGATGCGGGCGGGATTGTAGGCCCGCGGGTCTGGGCGCGCGGCCCTCGGCGACTCCGGGGCCGAGCCCTGGCCCTCGCTGTTCCTGCGCCCGGCGCTAGCCGTTCTTGCGAATCAGAACCCGGGTGCGCCCGTCGGCGAGGTCGTCGGCGGCGAGGACGTCATGGCCGAGCAGGAAGGTCGCTTCGGGGACGCTGCGCCTGGGTTCGTCGCCGGCGAGGAGGATCTCGAGCACCTCGCCGGGCCGCATGCGGTCCAGGGCGAGACGAGTGCGGACGAGCGTCATCGGGCATCGCTCGGCGGTGATGTCGATATGACGGTCGGGCGTGGGGATTTGCTGTCCCTGCATGAGTGTTCCTATAAGCGAGCGTGAGGAACGGCGCCGCCCTTCCGAGAACCGTCCGGGGACGGCGGCTCGACAATCCGATCTTTCATCGGCTACGCCCAAGCCGGGGGAAACAGGCCGGGGAACCGATGGAATCTCGAATCGAGCGCATGTGCGTCGAGCGAGGCCTGAAGATGACGGGACAGCGGCGCGTGATCGCGCGGGTGCTGTCGTCGGCGACCGATCATCCCGACGTCGAGGAGCTTTACCGGCGTGCCGCCACCCTCGACCCCCATATCTCGATCGCGACGGTCTATCGGACGGTCCGGCTGCTGGAAGAGGAAGGGATCCTCGAGCGGCGTGATTTCGGCGGCGGGCGGGCCCGCTACGAGCCTTCGGAACATGGCAGACATTATCACCTGGTCGACATCGACACCGGCAAGGTCGTCGAGTTCGAGGATGCGGAGCACGAGCGCCTGATGGAAGTAATCGCTAGGCGGCTCGGATACGACCTCGTGTCGCACCGGCTGGAACTGTTCGGACGCAAGACGGCTGCCGAGGCGGAGCGAGCGCCGACGCGGCGCGGGGTCACGGAGGACAAGACGGTGTCCACCGCCCCCACGGACGGAGCCGCGAGGTGACGGTGATCAAGCCGGCCGGCCGCCGGAGCCATCTGGGGCGGACGCATTCTCCCGACCCCGCCGGGGGGTGCGACGCACGCGGCGAGGCATTTCGCGACGGGCTGGGCGAGGCATTTGCCGCCGAACGCAGCTTCGGCGAGTTGCGCGCGGGACAACTCGGGGTGCGCATCGCGGCCAGCGAGGCGGATCTCGATGCGGCGCAGGCGCTGCGCTACCGGGTGTTCTACGAAGAGTTGGGGGCAGTGCCGGACGCGGCGACGCGGGCCTCTCGGCGCGATTTCGACCTCTACGATCCGATCGCGGACCATCTGCTGGTGATCGACCACGCGATCGGACCGGGGCCGGAGGGCGTGGTCGGGACCTACAGGCTGGTGCAGCGCGAGGCGGCCGAGCGGATCGGGCGGTTCTACACGGCGAGCGAGTACGACATCGCGGCGCTGATGAGCTTCCCGGGCAAGGTGCTGGAGCTGGGCCGGTCGTGCGTGGACCGGCATTATCGCGGGCGGGCGGCGATGCAGCTGCTGTGGCGCGGGATCGCGGCCTACGTGTTCCACCACCGGATCGACCTGATGTTCGGCTGCGCGAGCCTGCCGGGGACGGATCCGGACCGGGTCGGGGCGGAGCTGACCTACCTCTACCTGAACCACCTGGCGCCGCCGGCGGTGAGGCCGCGGGCCCTGGCGTCGCGCTTCGTCGACATGCGGCGGGTGGATCCGGAGACGGTCGACATGCGCCGGGTGATGTCGACGCTGCCGCCGCTGGTGAAGGGCTACCTGCGACTCGGCGGCTTCGTCGGCGACGGGGCGGTGATCGACGAGCAGTTCAACACCACCGACGTGGTGGTGGTGGTCAAGACCGACCTGGTGACGGACAAATACTACCGGCATTACGAGCGGGCGCTGCGCGACGCGCTGGACTGAGCGTGATCCGAGGGCTGGCCGGGTGGCGCGCCGACCTGGCGGCGCTGACGGCGGGCGCGGTCACGGCGCTGGGCTTTCCTTCCTTCGACGTGCTGCCGGCCGTGCCGCTCGGGCTGACGGCGCTGCTGATGCTGGTCGACGCGACGGCGTCGTGGCGGGGCGCGGCGCGGCGCGGCTACTTCTACGGCGTGGGCATCTACCTGGTCGGCCTTTACTGGCTGACGAACGCGATCCTGGTCAGGGCGGACGAGTTCTGGTGGCTGGTGCCGGTGGCCACACCTTTGACGGCGGTGGGGCTGGCGCTCTTCACCGCGGTGCCGGTGGGGCTGGCGCGGCTGGCGGCGCGCGGCTGGCGGCGCCTCGCCGCACTCGCGGGGTGGTGGACGGTGTCGGACCTCGTGCGGGGCGACGTGCTGACCGGGTTTCCCTGGAAC
>CAXUBM010000413.1:0-2176 GCA_964249235.1 uncultured Acetobacteraceae bacterium
GGGGGCGGGCGCGGCGGCTTGGACGGGGGGGGCGAGGCTTGCGGCCGCGAGCGTGACGGCGAGCGGGGCGAAGGCGAGGCGGCGGGGCATGCTGCTCAACCGGGCGGACGGACGTTCGCTTCCGATCCGCACACCCCGGTCGGAACGGGAGACGAGGGGCGCGTCGAGGATAGGGCTGTCCTCAGGCGCGGCGTTGAACTTCGATGGAGGGTTCAAGCGCCGGCGCGGATTAGGCGGGGCGTGCGTCGCCTGGTTCGGCTAAGACGGAGGAGGCCGTGAACGCGGCGGCGGCGGCGCGGCGTGGCCGGACAGGAGTGCGATCGATGGGAGACACGATCGGCGACAGGCTGCAGGCGGCGATGATGCACAGCACGGCGGCGATGGTGCTGTCGGATCCGACGCTGCCGGATTGTCCGATGGTTGCGGTGAACGCGGGGTTCACGCGGATCACGGGCTACGCGGCGGACGAGGCGGTGGGACGGAACTGCCGGTTCCTGCAGGGGGCGCGGACGGATCCGGGATCCACGCGACGGATCCGCGAATGCGTCGAGGCGGGGCAGGGCTGCATCGAGTGGCTGGTGAACTACCGGCGGAACGGCGAGGAGTTCTACAACCTGCTGTTCATCTCGCCGGTGCGGGACGAGGCGGGAACGCTGCGCTACCTGTTCGGCAACCAGCTCGACATCACGTTCGGCGTGCCGTCGTGGCTGAAGGAGTTCAGCCTCGGGCAGGCGCATGTCGTGCCGGACCTGGAAGCGGAGTTCCACGGCGTGCTGCACGAGGTGGAGGACGCGGACCGGGTGCATGCGCTCGATCGCGTGGTCGCGGCGGCGCATCGGCTGGCGGAGCTCACGGTGAAGCTGGCGCCGGGGACGCTGGAGCAGGCGCGTCAGCGTTCGATGTGAACTTGCGGGCGATCGTTTCCGGCGATCTCTAGGGCGTGGTGGCGGCCCAGTCGCGCAGGTCGGCGACGAAATATTCGGGGCATTCCATGGCGGCGAAGTGGCCGCCGCGCGGGGCCTCGATCCAACGGGTCAGGTTGTAGCCGCGTTCGACCCAGGATCGCGGCGGCGGCGGGATGCGGGGGTCGGGGTAGGTCGTCATGGCGGTCGGGCCGGCGACGCGCCGGCCGGGCGGCATCCGGCGGACGCCCTCGGTGGTCGCGGCGGCGTAGTAGAAGCTGGCCGAGGTGAAGCGGTCCGACATCACGTAGATCATGACGTTCGTGAGCAGCTGGTCGGTCGTGAAGATGCGGTCAAAGGGGCGCTCGCGGCGGTCGGACCAGTCGTGGAAGCGTTCGACGATCCAGGCGGCCTGCGCGACGGGGTTTCCGTTCATCGCGTAGCCGAGCGAGAGCGGTCTGGTGCTCTGGAGCGCGCTGTAGGCGCCGAGTTCCCCCTGCGCGCGGTCGCGGTCGGCCTGCCAGGCTTTCTCCTCGGGAGTTTCGGGGTCGGCGTCGGGCTGGACCAGCAGGTAGTTGAGGTGGATGGCGCGCAGGGCCGCCGGGTGCTCGAGGCCGAGCCAGGCGCAGACGGCGGAGCCCCAGTCGCCGCCCTGCGCCAGGTAGCTTGTGTAGCCGAGGCGTTCGCGCATCAGCGTGTCGAAGAGGCGCGCGGTCGAGCGGGCGCCGAGCAGGGCGCGGGGCTGGCCGGAGCTGCCGAAGCCGGGCAGGGACGGGATGACGAGGTCGAACGCGTCGGACGCGCGGCCGCCGTTGCGGCTCGGGAAGGCGAGGCGGTCGATCGTCTGCCAGAACTCGAAGACGGAGCCGGGCCAGCCGTGGACGAGCAGGAGCGGGCGCCGGCCTTCGGCTTCGCCGACGACGTGCAGGAAGTGGATGCGTTCGCCGTCGATGGTGGTCCGGAACTGCGGATAACGGTTGAGGGTGGCGAGCGCGGCACCCGTGTCGAAGCCGTCGAGCCAGTGGCGGCAGAGCTCGCGGAGGAACGCGGGCGGGCAGCCGAACTGCCAGTCGTCCGGGTCGGACGGCGACGACGGGATCTCGAAGGCGCGGATGCGGGCGCGGAGCTGCTCGAGGTCCGGTTCGGGCCAGGCGAGCTCGAAGGGTTCGACCTCGTTCGTCATCGCGCGAGCCTCCCGTTCGGACAGAGATCTAGCGCGGGGCAACGACATGGCGGAAGCCGTCGCCTTTCGAACGGGATCCAAGGGCCGGTGG
>CAXUBM010000413.1:2186-2461 GCA_964249235.1 uncultured Acetobacteraceae bacterium
CCGAGTTTGCCACTGCCGGCGCGTTGCTCCCGGGCCCCACGGCCGGGGGGCCCTTGGCGGGCCCAGGGCCGCGCCCTGGGTTCTCCGCGCGACGCCCGCCCTATCGTTTCGGCGGGTCGGGCAGTTCGTAGGCGAGACGGCTTTCGACCTCTTCGCGCCATTGGGCCGGGATGCGGGTCGGGATGTCGGGGCGCTGCTTGCGGCGGATGCGTTCCCAGTCGACCCAGCGTTCGAGCTTCAGCTCGGTTTCGAAGTCCTGCTGGCAGGGCGGGCGT
>CAXUBM010000414.1:0-2457 GCA_964249235.1 uncultured Acetobacteraceae bacterium
CTTCAACGGCTTCGGCCTCATCCCCTTCAACCCCGGCTCGGTCTCTCCCTATCTCGAGCTCGGCGTCTGGCCGCTCGTCCTGATGGGCACCATGGTGCTCCAGCAGCGCATGAACCCGCCGCCCCCCGATGCAGCCCAGCAGCGGATCTTCCAGTTCATGCCGCTGATCTTCGGCTTCATGATGGCGCGCTTCCCCGCCGGCCTCGTCATCTATTATTGCTGGAACAACCTGCTCACCGTCGCCCAGCAATGGTACATCATGCGCCACACCACCCTGACCAAGCGCCAGCCCAAGGTCGCCCGCACCTGACCCCCGACGAAGCAGCGGCGCTGATCGAACAGGGCCGCCTCCTCTTCAGCCGCGAGGCCCGCTTCTTCTACGCCGCCCAGCGCCTCGACCAGCTCCCCGAGGAGCACCTCCCCGAGATCGCCTTCGCCGGCCGCTCCAACGTCGGCAAATCCTCGCTGATCAACGCGCTGACCAACCGCCACGGGCTCGCCCGCGCCTCCAACACCCCTGGCCGCACCCGCCAGCTCAACTTCTTCGATCTCGGCGAACGCCTGACGGTCGTCGACATGCCCGGCTACGGCTACGCCCAGGCCGGCCACGCCATCAAGCGCGACTGGCAGGGCCTGATGCTCGACTACCTGCGCGGCCGTCCTTCGCTGGCCCGCATCGTCCTGCTGCTCGACAGCCGCGTCGAGGTCAAGGAAAGCGACCGCACCGTGATGGACCTCCTCGACCACGCCGCCGTCACCTTCCAACTCGTCCTGACCAAGGCCGACGACGTCAAGCCGGGCCGCCTGGCCGCCAAGCGCACCGAGGCCGAGGCCCTGGCCCGCACACATCCCGCCGCCTATCCCGAGGTTTTCGCCACCAGCGCCAGCACCGGGCAGGGCATTCCCGAGCTCAGGGCTTCGCTTGCAACGCTGGCCAGGGCCAGCGAAGACGGCGAGGGGCGCCGCCCCTCGACCCCGCCGGGGGCAGCACCCCCGGACCCGCATCGATGAGGGCCAGACCTTGATGAGCATGACCGAGGACCAGCTCACGACGGCGCGGCAGCAGGCCGCTATTCTTGCACGCGCCTTGCCCTACCTGCAGCGCTACACGGGCGACACCATCGTCGTGAAGTACGGCGGCCATGCGATGGGCGACGGCACGCTCGCCGAAGCCTTCGGCCATGACATCGCCCTGCTCAAGCAGGTCGGCGTCAACCCGGTCGTGGTCCATGGCGGTGGCCCGCAGATCGACCAGATGCTCAAGCGCCTGTCCATCACCTCGAGCTTCATCGACGGCCTGCGCGTCACCGACGCCGCCATGGTCGAGGTCGTCGAGATGGTGCTGGCCGGCACCGTCAACAAACAGGTCGCCACCCTGATCAACCGCGCCGGCGCGCTCGCCGTCGGCCTGTCCGGCAAGGATGGCGGCCTGATCCGCGCCCGCAAGCTCGCCCGCACCCGCCGCGACCCCGACAGCCATATCGAGCGCGCGCTCGACCTCGGCTTCGTCGGTGAGGTCGACCGCGTCGACACCCGCGTCGTCCATGCGCTCACCGGTTCCGGCCTGATCCCGGTCATCGCCCCCGTCGGCTACGGCGCCGACGGCCTGACCTACAACATCAACGCCGATACCGTCGCCGGCGCCATCGCCGGCGCCCTCGGCGCCTCCCGCCTGCTGATGCTCACCGACGTCCCCGGCGTCCTCAACCACGACAAGCAGCTCCTCGCCGAACTCAGCATGGACGACGCCAGGCGCGGCATCGAATCCGGCATGATCACCGACGGCATGATCCCCAAGGTCGAAACCTGCCTCGCCGCCCTCTCGGCCGGCGCCTCCGCCGCCGTCATCCTGGACGGCCGCGTTCCCCACGCCTGCCTCCTCGAACTGTTCACCGACGCCGGCCCCGGCACTCTGATCAGAGCCTGAGCGACGGCGTCAGGGGGGGGAAGGGGCGCGCCTCCCGCGTCGGGCCCGGACCTACTCCATCACCACCCGCCCGATCTCCCAGGCGGCCAGCGAGAACCGCACCACCCCTCGCGCGACCGTCACCGGCAAGTGCCCCACCGTGGCGTCCCGCGCCCGCGCCGGATCCACCGCCCGCATCACCTCCGCCGACCGCACCCCGCCCACTCCGAACCGCCGGAGCGGGATCTCCACCTCGCACGCCGTCCCAAGCGCCGGCACGATCACCGTCACCTCCCGCCCCGATCGCCCCGCGATCGCCTCCGCATCCGACACCGGCAGCATCGCGCCGCCCAGCGCGCCGGCCACCCAGCCGAACAGCAACCCAGTCGCCGTCGCCCTGCCGTCCTCGTCCATCAGCGCGATCTCCGGCGCGCCGCGCATCGGCGGCCAGTAGGCCGCCTCCTCGATGCCCGCCGCGGCGAGCTGCCTGAAGGCGCCGACCGTCAGCCCCGCGTTGCGGATGCCCCAATCGTCCGACGTCACCTTGGTGC
>CAXUBM010000415.1:0-2451 GCA_964249235.1 uncultured Acetobacteraceae bacterium
GGCTCGTCTTCCACCTCGCCCTGCGCCAGGCCGAGGCGTTCAGCCGCAGCGTGCTCCGCCTGCTCGGGCTCGATCTGGCCGTGCCAGATCATACCACCTTGTCCCGGCGTGGTCGCGGCTTCGCCGGCGGTCAGCCTCGTGCGGCCCAGCATGACGGCCCAATCCAGCTGGTCCTCGACAGCGCGGGGCCACAGCTGTTCGGCCAAGGCGAGTGGGATGCCGCCAAGCACGGTCGAACACGCCGGCAGCGGCGAGATCGCCGCGCAGGTGCTGACCGACGGCAAGGCCGACGATGCCGCGCGGGTGCCGGCCCTGCTCAGGCAGGCGGAAGGCGTGATCGCCAGCGTGACGGCAGACGGGGCTTACGACGGTGACCCGGTCTGTCGAGCTGCCGCAGAGTGTCGGCACGACCCGCCATCGAACGTCGTCCTCCGAACACAGGAAATCGACGTGACCCGCACAGAGTTAGGCACGGAACGAAGCGACTTCGGCGCGGTTGATATCCTGCATCTTCCGGCAAGGAGACTGAGCAGTGAACAACGAGACGATCGTCGCGGTTTTCGATACCGCAGCTCACGCGGACGCGGCGGTTAGCGACCTGCAAACGGCGGGCATCAGCCCCAGCGCGATCGAACGCCATGCCGGCGGCGTCAGCACGACGGGGACGACCGGACTTGCCAGCACGTCGACCGCTGCAGCGCCTCGTGAAGAGGGCTTCTGGTCCAGACTGTTCGGCGGCGAGCCAGAGCATGACACCTCGGTCTACGAACGCAGCGTGGAGGGTGGCTCAGTCGTGGTTGCGGTCCGCGCCGCCTCGGAGGGTGAAGCCACCCAGATCACCGAGGTTCTGGAGCGGCACAGCCCGGTCGACCTCGACGCACGAGCCACCGGCTATGGACTCGCGACGACGTCCGAGCCGGTCGCCGCCAGTCGGGCGACCACGGTAGGCACTGCGCCTGCGACGGGCAACGAGGCGCTTCAGCTGTCCGAGGAGAGCCTGGTCGTCGGCAAGCGGCTCGTGAACCGCGGCGGCACTCGGATCCGGCGCTACGTGGTCGAGACCCCGGTCGAGGAGCAGGTCACGCTGCACGACGAGCGCGTCGTGGTCGACCGTCATCCGGTGACCGATGGTCGTCCCGTGGACACGGCGTTCACCGACAACGAGAAAGTCATCGAGATGACCGAAACGGCCGAGGTGCCGGTTGTCAGCAAGACGGCACGCGTTGTCGAAGAAGTAGGCCTGCGCAAGGAGGGCGTTGATCGCACCGAGACGATCCGGGACACCGTTCGCAAGGAAGAGGTCGAGGTCGTGAGGGAGCCGGGTGAAAGCGTCACGACCGGCACCACGACCATCCCCACGACACCGCTACGCGACCCGAAGATCTAACAATGAGTGCCCGGGTGCCAAGTGTGCCCGGGCATCTCGACACGCTTAAGCGGCCGCCGCTCCCCGACGGAAGCTGCCTCAGCGCGTTCCAGACACGCCCATACGGAGAAAACGTGAGGCGCCACGTTCTGCTCAGCCTCGCCGCACATCCACGGCGGACGGGCGTTGCTGGTCAGCGTGCGAGTGAAGTCGTCGACCACGCCAGCATATCCGGAACCGCCGCCCGTTGGACAGCGCGTCGGACACTTGCGCGGACCATACGCGGCCGGAACTGCCCGCCAGCGTAGGCCTTCGCGATACCGGTGCAGGATGCCGCTGATCACCCGCCGATCATCGACCCTAGGCTTGCCCCCAGATGGGGCAGCAACGGCTCATTACCGACCACTGCGCATCGCTCAGCCAAAACCGCTCCGCCATGATCCACCTCCGGGAAACGGTCAATCAGAACTGCCGTGATCAATGCAATGGGGACAGAACCTAGACGGAAAGTGCGGGCGGGCTGATCGCGGCTGCGGTGCAGGTCGCGATCGCGCGCGGGGCGGTGGCGGAGCGCTGTTCAACCTCCGCGGGATCACCGGCGTTTCGATATGGAGCGGCAACGTGCTGCTGATCGCGTCGCTTATCGTGGGCGCACGGATGCGAATGGTTGTCGCACCAACTACGGCGGGCACCTTGGCGCGCCGTCCGAGTTCGACAGTCCCGAGATCGCGAGCTTAGGGCCAGGTGCGCGGCACAGCTTCGCCGCTCCACAACGCTCAGAAAGCCCGGGTCCAGGCAGATGCGGGTCAGACCCAACCTTTCAAACGGAACCAGACGAGCGGGATGATGATGCTGATGATGATCATCGCCCAGCCGAACTCGTAGCCATAGGTCCAGTTCAGCTCGGGCATGTTCTTGAAGTTCATGCCGTAAAGGCCGACGACGAAGGTCGGCGGTATGCCGACGACTGAGGCAACGGTGAGCACCCGAACACCGTTGTTCTGCTCAATGTTGATGAAGCCCAGCACGGCGTCGAGGAGGAAGTTGACCTTGTTGCTCAACTGCTGGTCGTAGTCGTTCAGCGA
>CAXUBM010000416.1:0-2445 GCA_964249235.1 uncultured Acetobacteraceae bacterium
GTCCCCGCTCCGCATCCTCCTCGAGATCGCGCAGGATGTTCGTCAGCTGCAGCGCCCGCCCGAGATGGAATGCCACCCGGTCGGCTTCCGCCGAGCTGTCCCCGAACGCCCTCACCGACAGTCGACCCACCGCCGACGCCACCCTGTCGCAATATGCATCCAGCTCGGCCAGCGGCGGCGCCACGATGCGCGCCTCGGAGTCGCTCCGCATCCCTTCAATCACCGCCTCGAAGTCGGCCTGCCGCAGATCGTAACGCTTGATCGCCGCCAACAGCACCCGCTCGAGCCCATCCTCCGCCCGCCCCGCATACAGGCTCGCGATACGCGCCCGCCACGCCTCGAGCCCCTGCATGCGCTCGACCAGCGATCGTCCCTCGTCGTCGGCGATGTCGTCGACCTCGCGGCAGAAGGCATAGATCGCGTGCATCGCCGTCCGCCGGTCCGGCGGCAGGATCCGCATCCCGCGCGTGAACGACGTCCCCGCCGCCCGCACGATCGCGTCCACCACCGCGATGTCGCCGGGGTCGCAGCCCAGTGCTCCCGGCCGCGGCGCCGCTTCACGCCCGTCCGGCAGGTGGCCCAGCCCGGCCGGCGCCTCGGACGAAGCCGCGGGAGCGCCGCTCACGACGCGCGACGCCGGGGCAGGAAGGGCAGGGCGGTCATCAGGCTCACGGCGATATCCTGTCGTCGAAGCTTCACCCGCCCGGCGAGCGGATCCTCCCGCCGAAGCCTGCGGGCCAGGCGATGCGCGAGCCCCACGATGATCGCCGCCTCCAGCCGCATCCGCCGGTCGCGGATCAGGCCGGCAAGGGCGCGCGCCTCCCGGTTCAACGCATCGACCCTATCGAGCACCTGTCCGAAGACGCGTGCAAGCGCCGCATCCGTACGCGCCGCCAGCACCGCCTCCGCGCCCAGCCCAGCGGCGCTCAGCATGTCCAGCGGCAAATAGCTTCGGTCGAGCGTCCGCAGATCGTCTGCGCAATCCTGCAGGTGATTGAGGATTTGCAGACTGGTGCACAGCGCGTCCGATGGTCCGGCCGTTGCCTCGCGCTCGCCGTGCAGCGCCATCAGGAACCGCCCCACCGGATTGGCCGAATACCGGCAGTAATCCAGCAGCGCCGCCCAGTCCGGCGTCCTGAGCACCGTCGCGTCGCGCCGGAACGCGATCAGCAGGTCGGTCGCCAGTTCCGGCGCCAGCCCCGTCTGGTGCAGGCTCTCGCGCAACGGCGCCGCGCTCGACGACCGCACGTCCGTCGCACCGAGCAACGCCCGCTCCATCGCGTCCAGCCGCGCCACCTTCTCCACCGGCGTCAGATCCGGACTGTCGCTGACGTCGTCCGCCGCTCGCACGAATGCGTAGTAGGCGTGCACGTGCTGTCGCAGCCGCGGCGCGATCAGCGCCCCCACCGGGAAGTTTTCGTCCCCCCGATCCTTGCCCGACCGCAGATCCACGTCCGGCGGCAGGGACGCGTCCATCACGTCACCCCCTCGCTGCCATAGGCGCGGCTCTTCCACACCACGCCCCGCCCGCGATGGTGCTGCACCGCCGACCCGATCGTCGCCGCCACGTAGAACAGCGCCACGCCCGGCAACGCCAACGTCCACGCCGGCGACAACCCGAACCTTCGCAGTGTCGGCAGGAACGACCCCAGCGACAACGCCGTGGCCACACCGCCCAGTACCCGAGCCTTCGGTCCCCCGAACGCCAGCGTCGCCACCGGCGCCACCCACACGACGCCCATCCCGGCCACCGTTGCCACCAGCATCGCCGGCGAGAACCTCAACTGCACGTATGCCGTGCGCGCCACCATCCGCCAGACGTCCCGGGCTCCCGGATAAGGCCGCACGCTCCGCGCCAGCCGCGCATGCCCCAGCCAGATCCGCCCGCCGGACCGCTTCACCGCCGCCGCCAACGCGACGTCGTCGATCAGCGCCCCCCGCACCGCCTCGATCCCGCCGATCGCGTCCAGCGCCCGCCGTCTGACCAGCACCACGCCACCCGCCGCCGCCGCCGTCCGGCTCGACGCCTTGGCCACCCGCTCGAACGGATAGAGCATCTGAAAGAAGAACACGAACGCCGGCACCAGCGCCCGCTCCGCCAGCGACACGCAGTTCAGCGCCACCATCTCCGACACCTGCGCGAACCCGTCCGCCCCCGCCACCAGGGTCGAGACGTGGTTTGCCGCGTGCAGGATGTCCGCGTCCGTCAGCAGCACGAACCCGTCCGCGTCCCAAGCGCGCGACGCCTCGATCCCTTGCGCCACCGCCCACAGCTTGCCGCTCCATCCCGCCGGCCGCGCCCGTCCGGTCACCACCGTCAGTCGCGCATCCGCGATCCGGCGCGCAATGTCGCCGGTCCCGTCCGTGCTGCCGTCATCGACCAGCCACACCCTGAGCCGCCCCGCGTAGTCCTGCGCCAGCAACGACCGCAGGCTCCCTTGGATG
>CAXUBM010000417.1:0-2441 GCA_964249235.1 uncultured Acetobacteraceae bacterium
GGATCGTCCAGCCGGCCGGCGTGCCGGTGCCGGAGCTGTACGGCGCGCCCCTGGCGCTGATCCGTCCTGACCAGCATGTGGCCTGGCGCGGCCAGCGCTGGGACGCCTCTGTGCTAAGCCGCGCGACGGGGTTCGAGGCGACCGCCGACAAGCGCCAGCCCGAAGTCGCGGCGGCGTTGCGGGCCTAGCCTTTTCATCCTCCCTGCCGGACCTGTTCTGGAGCGTTAGCTTCAGGTTGATCTTGGCTTGCCGCTCCTCCCGGCGAATGCCTGGATGAGCGGGTAGACGTGAGCCAGTGCTGCCCTCAAGCCCGCGCCGCCACCTTGTTCTCGATCGCCCCGATCCCGTCCACCTCGCAGCGGACCACGTCGCCCGGCTGGAGGAACCTCGGCGGGTCCATGCCCACGCCGACGCCTTCCGGCGTGCCGGTGGCGAGGATGTCCCCGCTCTCCAGGGTGAAGGCGGTGGAGAGGTAGGCGATCTGACGCCAGACGTTGTGGATCAGCTGGCTGGTGTCGCTGGCCTGGCGCCGTTCGCCATTGACGAAGCAGCGCACGCCGAGCGCGTGGGGGTCGGCGATCTCGTCGGCGGTGACGATCCACGGGCCGATCGGCCCGTGGGTGTCGAACGACTTGCCCATGGTGAAGGTCGGGCTGTGGAACTGCCAGTCGCGGGCCGAGACGTCGTTGGCGACGAGGTAGCCGAACACGTGGCGAGGCGCCTCGTCCTCGCTGACCGACTTGGCGGCCGCGCCGATCACCACCCCGAGTTCGACCTCATAGTCCAGCTTCTCCGTCACGCCCGGCTCGATGTCGTCATGGGGGCCGGCGACGCAGGTCGTCTGCTTGTTGAACCAGAGCTGCTGGGTCGGCGTGGCGACGCCCAGGCGCGCCGCCTCCTCCGCGTGCTTCCTGTAGTTCATGCCGATGGCCAGGTACTTGCCGGGCCGCTCGATGGGTGCGAGCAGGCGCACGGCGTCGAGCGGCACGCGGCTCGGCTCCGCCTCCACCTGCCGGGCCACCGCGTCCAGGGCCGCCTGCCCGCCGCCGGCGATCGACTGCATGGTCGGGTAGCTCCCGCGCAGGCCGTCGAGCGGGGCGACGCCTGTCTCCGTCAGCACGCCAAGGTGCGTCTCGCCGGAATGCTCGTAGCGGAGCAGCTTCATCCTCGTCCTCCTGGCGACCACGCTCGTCCCGCAAGGGCGGAGCCGCCCAGGCGAGCGCGCCGGCCCCGATGTCCGACGCCCTCTGCGAAGACAAGCGGGATGAAGGCGACGGCCCCGCACGGGAACGGCGCGTGGATCACGACGACACTAGAGCCGGGACCGGACCATAGGAGATGCGACCGAAAAGCGGCCGATACGGGCACGGCATCGTCGGACGGCGGGCGGGGGCGAGATCATGCATCCCGCTCACCTAGATGCAGGTTGATTATCGCGTCTACCGCTTTGTGATCTGGGCTGTCGGCCGCCTGCCGCCTAAGCTCGTCGAGATGAGCACCCTCGACGTTCCCGGCGCGCGCCTCAGCTACGAAATCTCAGGAGACGGCCCGCTTGTGGTCTTCATTCCCGGGGCGGGCGGCGAAGGCGCGGGCTTCCACCCGATCGCCCAGCACCTCGCGTCCTCCCACCGGGTGCTTACCTACGATCGCCGCGGCTTCGGGGCGAGCGTCCTTGACGGACCGCAGGACTACAGCGTGCACCTGCACACCGACGCCGATGACGTCGCGCGCCTGATCCACCAGGAAGGCGGACGCGCCCGGGTGTTCGGCAGCAGCTCCGGCGCCATCGTCGCCCTGCAGCTCCTCATCGACCATCCCGACGCGGTCGACATGCTGCTGGCCCACGAACCGCCAGCCTTGCGGCGCCTGCCGGAGGCGGAGATGGAGGAGAACCTGGCCGCCGACCGCAGGATGTACGACGCCTATCGCGCCCATGGCATACAGGCCGCGATCGGCCCCTTCCTCATGCTCGTCATGTCGGCGTCCGACCGCGAGGTCCTGGCCCAGAACGCCCAGCGCGGCGACCCGGCCCAGAGCGCCCGCAACTTCGACTACTGGTTCGAGCACGAGCTCAAGGTTTATCCGGGCACGGTCTTCGACGACGCCAAGCTGAAGGCGAACCTGGACCGCCTGGTGTTCGTCGCCGGCGAGGAGACGCGCGGGCTGATGCCTCACCGGGTCGCCACGATCTTCGCCCAGCAGCTCGGCGCGCCGCTGGAGATCGTTCCCGGCGGCCACGTCGGCTACATTCCGTTCGCCGAGGGGGTCGCGCGCCGCCTCGGAGACATCTTCTCACGGCGTCCTGCGGCCATGGCGGCCGCCTGACGGCCTGCATGGGCGCAGGGGACGGACTTTGAGCGACGGCGCCATTCACGTCACGCGGTGGGGCGACAACGGTCCCCGCGTGGTCCTGGTCCACGGGAGCGCCCAGGGCGGCGAGG
>CAXUBM010000418.1:0-2440 GCA_964249235.1 uncultured Acetobacteraceae bacterium
GGCATGGACGGCGCCGGCGACGGCGGCGGCGTCGGTGATCTCGACGGTGTCGGCGTGGATCGCGGCGTCGGGCCAGCGGTCGCGCAGAGCCTGCAGCAGGTGGCGGCCGACGAAGCCGCCGCCCCCGGTGACGAGGATCGACGGCGCTTGCATCACCGCGAGGGGTCGGGCGCGGGCTCGGCCGCGCGTCGGGCGCGGTGGCGGGCGAGGTCGGCCTCCACCATCTCGGCGGCGAGTTCCTCGAGGCTGGTGGTGGCGTGCCAGCCGAGGCGTTGGTGGGCCTTGGAGGCATCGCCCTGCAGCACGTCGACCTCGGCCGGTCTGATCAGGGCGGGATCGGTGCGGACGTGGTCGGCGGCGGCAAGGCCGGCGTGGGAGAAGGCGAGGTCGCAGAACTCGCGGATGCTGGCGGTGCGGCCGGTGGCGACGACGTAGTCGTCGGCGTCGTCCTGCTGGAGCATGCGCCACATGGCCTCGACATAGTCGCGGGCGTGGCCCCAGTCGCGCCTGGCGTCGAGGTTGCCGAGCACCAGCTCGCTCGCCAGGCCGAGTTTGATGCGGGCGACGCCGTCGGTGATCTTGCGGGTGACGAACTCGATGCCGCGCAGCGGACTTTCGTGGTTGAACAGGATGCCGGAGGATGCGTGCAGGCCGAAGCTTTCGCGGTAATTGACCGTCATCCAGTGGGCGTAGAGCTTGGCCGCGGCGTAGGGGCTGCGCGGGTAGAAGGGGGTGCGTTCGTTCTGGACCGGCTCCTGGATGAGGCCGAACATCTCGGACGAGGAGGCCTGGTAGAAGCGCGCGGTGGGGCGGACGATGCGGACCGCCTCGAGCAGGTTGGCGGCGCCGATGCCGGTCACGTTGCCGGTCAGCAGCGGTTGCTGCCAGGAGGCGGCGACGAAGCTCTGGGCGGCGAGGTTGTAGATCTCGTCGGGTTCGGCGCGCTCGACGACGCGGATCAGGCTGGACAGGTCGGTCAGGTTGCCGTCGATGAGTTCGACCTGGTCGAGGATGCCGATCCAGCGCAGACGTTCGCCGACCACGTCGGACGAGGCGGAGCGCCGCATCAGGCCATGCACCTTGTAGCCCTTGGCGGCCAGCAGGGTGGCGAGGTAGGCGCCGTCCTGTCCGGTGATGCCGGTGATGAGGGCAGATGGCATGGATCGCATCCCGAGCGGGTGCGGATGGTAGCGGCGGACGGATTTGAACCGCCGACCAAGGGATTATGATTCCCCTGCTCTACCGCTGAGCTACGCCGCCATCCGATGGAGCGGGGTGAGGTATATCCGCCGTCCGGCTCTGTCAATCGAGAGCCGGTGCCCGAGCGGGGGCGATCCGAGACGCAGCCAACGGGGACCTGACCAGCTTGTCGATCACGCGCCTTTACGTCCAAACGCTGGCCCAGATCAGGGCGGCGCTGAACTGGCTGCCGGGACCGGTCGCCTCGGTGCTGATCCTGGTGCTGGCGTCGATCTTCGCGCTGGTGCTGCACCGGATCGTGACGAACACGTTCCTGCGGCTGCCGGGGATCAAGGGCGCGTTCCTGAGGTCGTTCGTCAGGCAGTTGCGCGGGCCGTTGCGGCTGTTCTTCGTGATTGCCGCCGTGGTCACGGCGCTGCCGGTGGCCGGGTTCTCATACGGGACGGAAACGGTGATCGGCCAGGTGTTGCTGGTGCTGTTCATCCTGCTGGTGGGCTACACGGCGGTGCTGGCGGCGCGGGTGGCGACCGAGAGCTACCTGACGCGGATCGCGCTCGATCAGGAGGACAACCTGGTCGCGCGCAAGCACACGACGCAGGTGAAGATCCTGACGCGGGCGGCCGACATCCTGATCGTGCTGGTCACGGCGGCGAGCGCGCTGATGACGTTCGAGCCCGTGCGCCAGTATGGCCTGAGCCTGTTCGCGTCGGCGGGAGCGGCGTCGCTGGTCGTCGGACTGGCGGCGCGGCCGTTGCTGACGAACCTGATCGCGGGCGTGCAGATCGCGGTGACGCAGCCGATCCGGATCGAGGACGCGGTGATCGTCGAGGGCGAATGGGGATGGGTGGAGGAGATCACGTCGACCTACGTGGTGGTGCGGCTTTGGGACTGGCGCCGGCTGATCGTGCCGATCGCCTATTTCCTGGAGAAGCCTTTCCAGAACTGGACGCATTCCTCGGCGTCGCTGATCGGGACCGTGTATGTCTACACGGACTACCGGGTCCCGGTGGAGCGGCTGCGCGAGAAGCTGACGGAGTTCGCCCAAGCCAGTCCGATCTGGGACGGAAAGGTCGTCAATCTGCAGGTCAGCGATGCGACCGAGCAGACGTTGCAGATCAGGCTGCTGGTGTCGGCACGCAACGCACCGCAGACCTGGGACCTGCGCTGCGAGATACGCGAGAAGATGATCGGGTTCATCCAGGCGGAGATGCCGGAGATGCTGCCGCGTACGCGCGTGGAC
>CAXUBM010000419.1:0-1522 GCA_964249235.1 uncultured Acetobacteraceae bacterium
ATCTCGAGCTCCCGCGCGGCGCCCACCAGCGGGATCATGATCTCCGGCACCGGCGTCTGCCCGGTTTCCCGCGCCGCCTCGATCGCGCCCTCGAAGATCGCTCGCGCCTGCATCTCGTAGATCTCCGGATAGGTGATCCCCAACCGGCAGCCGCGATGCCCGAGCATCGGATTGCTCTCGCTCAATGCCAGGCTCCGCCGCCGGATCACTCCCGCATCCACGCCCAACCCGCGCGCCACCTCCTCGATCTCGGTTTCGGTCCGCGGCAGGAACTCGTGCAACGGCGGATCCAGCAGCCGTATCGTCACCGGCAACCCCGCCATGATCCGGAACAGCTCGACGAAATCCCGCCGCTGGAACGGCAGCAGCAGCGCCAGCGCCTCGCGCCGCCCGCGCTCGTTCTCCGCCATGATCATCCGCCGCATGATCCCGATCCGCGCCGGGTCGAAGAACATGTGCTCCGTCCGGCACAGCCCGATCCCCTCCGCCCCGAACTTGCGTGCCGTGCGCGCATCGAGCGGCGTGTCCGCGTTGCCGCGCACGCCCATCCGCCGCACCTCGTCCGCCCAGCCCATCAGGGTCGCGAACTCCCCCGACAGCGTCGGCTCGACCGTCGCCACCGTGCCCACGAACACCTCGCCCGTCGCCCCGTCGATGGTGATCGTCTCGCCCTCGCGCAGCGTCCGCCCGCCCGACGAGATCGTCCGCTGCCGCTCGTCGACCGAGATCCCGCCGGCGCCGGCGACGCACGCGCGCCCCATCCCGCGCGCCACCACCGCCGCGTGGCTCGTCATCCCGCCGCGTGTCGTCAGCACCCCGTGCGCCGCATGCATGCCGTGGATGTCCTCCGGGCTCGTCTCCCCCCGCACCAGGATCACGCGCTGCCCGTCCCCCCGACGCCGCTCCCGGACTTGCCGGCAATCCCTTCGACAGCAGCACCCGTTCCGCCTGCGGGTCCAGCGTCGGGTGCAGCAACTGGTCGAGCGCCGAGGCGCTCACCCGCCCCAGTGCCTGGCGCCTGCCGATCAGCCCCTCGGCCGCCATCTCCACCGCGATCCGCAGGCTCGCCGCCGCCGTCCGCTTCCCCGACCGCGTCTGCAGCAGGTAGAGCGTGTCGTTCTGCACCGTGAACTCGATGTCCTGCATGTCCCTGTAGTGCCGCTCGAGCATCTCGCGCACCCGCATCAGCTCGGCGAACGTCTCGGGCAGCGCCTCCTCCATCGAGACCTCGCCCGCCTTCGCCGAACGGCGCGACATCGGCTGCGGCGTGCGTATCCCCGCCACCACGTCCTCGCCCTGCGCGTTCATCAGGAACTCGCCGTAGAGCACGTTCTCCCCCGTCGACGGGTCGCGCGTGAAGCAGACCCCCGTCGCCGAGCGCTCGCCCATGTTTCCGAACACCATCGCCTGCACGTTCACCGCCGTTCCCCATTGCGCCGGGATCTCGTGCAGCCGCCGATAGGTCTTCGCCCTCGGGTTCATCCACGACCCGAACACCGCGCCGATCGCGCCCCAGAGCTGC
>CAXUBM010000419.1:1532-2435 GCA_964249235.1 uncultured Acetobacteraceae bacterium
GCCCGGTCTCGCTCTGCACCAGCCGCATGTACTCGTCGACCACCCGTTCCCAATCCCCGGCGCCGAGCTCGACATCATCGAAGAAGCCGCCCTCGAGCTTGACCTCCTCGATGACCTCCTCGAACCGATGGTGGTCCACCCCCAGCACCACCGACCCGTACATCTGCACGAAGCGACGGTAGCTGTCCCAGGCGAAACTCTCGTCGCCGCTGCGGCGCGCGAGCCCCCGAACACTTTCGCCGTTCAGCCCCAGGTTCAGCACGGTGTCCATCATGCCGGGCATGGACACGCGCGCACCGGAACGCACGGACACCAGTAACGGCGCCTTCTTGTCACCGAAACTGCGGCCGACCGCCTGCTCGATGCGCTTCAGCGCCTCCTGCACCTGCGCGTCCAGATCGGCAGGGTAGTTACGGTTGTTCTTGTAGAATTCGGTGCACAGCTCGGTGCTGATGGTGAATCCCGGCGGCACGGGCAGATCTATGCTGGCCATCTCGGCCAGGTTGGCGCCTTTGCCACCCAGCAGATTGCGCATGTCCGCGCGGCCCTCGTTGTGGCCGGCGCCGAAGCGCCAGCGCCTCCATCGCACCACCGCTCTGTTGCAGGGCGGCGTAGAGCGCCTGCTCTTCCGCCTGCTCCAGCCTGGCAGGTTCAACACTGCCTACATGCGGGCCGTCGCGCTTGTCCTCGATACGCAGGATGTTGGCGGCGCGCTTGTACGCCGCGAGCAGATTCGTGCCGTCCTCGGTCTTCAGCAACGCGGCGATCGCCTCCGTGCGGGCCAGCGCGCGCACGATGTCGTCGTCCGACGCAGCCGCGAACACCGCCGCCAGCACGTCATGACGCGCACCCTCCGCGCGTAACTGCACGCGCAGCCGCTCGAAGATGAATGCCGTCACCTCG
>CAXUBM010000420.1:0-1941 GCA_964249235.1 uncultured Acetobacteraceae bacterium
GGTTGCGGGGTGGGGATCGACGCGTTGGGGTCGACAATAATGGCGTAGGCGAGCGTGCCGGATTTGAGGACCAGGTCGGGCTTGACGCCGAAGAAGGCGGGGGTCCAGAGGACGAGATCGGCGAGCTTGCCGGGCTCGACGGAGCCGACATGGGCGGACAGGCCCTGGGCGATGGCGGGATTGATCGTGTATTTGGCGACGTAGCGCTTGACGCGGGCGTTGTCGGCGGGGCCGTCGTCGCCGGCGAGCGGGCCGCGCTGGAGCTTCATCTTGTGGGCGGTCTGCCAGGTGCGGGTGATGACCTCGCCGACGCGGCCCATGGCCTGGCTGTCGGAGCTGATGATCGAGAAGGCGCCGAGGTCGTGCAGGATGTCCTCGGCGGCGATGGTCTCGCGGCGGATCCGGCTTTCGGCGAAGGCGATGTCCTCGGCCACCGATTTGTCGAGGTGATGGCAGACCATCAGCATGTCGAGATGTTCGTCGATCGTGTTGACGGTGTAGGGGCGGGTCGGGTTGGTGGAGGACGGGATGACGTTGGCGAGGCCGGCGACGCGGTTGCTGGCGGGGGCGGGGCCGCCGCCGGCGCCCGCGGTGTGGTAGGCGTGGATCGTCCGGGTCCTGAACGCGGCGATGCTGTCTTCGACGAAGCCGCTCTCGTTGAGCGTATCGGTGTGGATCATGACCTGGACGTCGAAGCGATCGGCGACCGTGAGGCAGTTGTCGATGGCGGCAGGGGTGGTGCCCCAGTCCTCGTGCAGCTTGAGGGCGGCGGCGCCGGCGCGGATCATTTCCTCCAGGGCTTCGGGGCGCGAGGCGTTGCCCTTGCCGGCGAAGGCGAGGTTGACGGGCAGGCCGTCGGCGGCCTGGAGCATGCGCGCGAGGTGAAAGGGACCGGGGGTGCAGGTGGTGGCGGCGGTGCCGGTGGCGGGGCCGGTGCCGCCGCCGACCATGGTGGTGATGCCCGACGCGATCGCGTGCTCGACCTGCTGCGGGCAGATGAAGTGGATGTGGGCATCGACGCCGCCGGCGGTGACGATGCGGCCTTCGCCGGCGATGATCTCGGTGCCGGGGCCGATCGGGATGGTGACGCCGGGCTGGGTGTCGGGGTTGCCGGCCTTGCCGATGGCGGCGATGCGGCCGCCGGCGAGCGCGATGTCGGCCTTGACGATGCCCCAGTGGTCGATGATGAGCGCGTTGGTGATCACGGTGTCGGGGGCGCCGGCCGCGTTGGTGAGCTGGCTTTGGCCCATGCCGTCGCGGATGGTCTTGCCGCCGCCGAACTTGACCTCCTCGCCGTAGACCGTTTGGTCGCTTTCGACCTCGACGAAGAGCTCGGTGTCGGCGAGGCGGACACGGTCGCCCACCGTGGGGCCGTACATGTGCGCGTAGTCGGAGCGGCCGATGCGCGCCACGCGTCAGGGCTCCAGGGGGCCGGCGACTTCGTTGCGGAAGCCGTGGACGATGCGGGCGCCGCGATAGGGGACCAGGGTGACCTCGCGGGACTGGCCGGGTTCGAAACGGACGGCGGTGCCGGACGCGATGTCGAGGCGATGGCCGCGGGCGGCGGCGCGGTCGAAGGCGAGCGCCGGGTTGGTTTCGGCGAAATGGTAGTGGCTGCCGACCTGGATCGGGCGGTCGCCGGTGTTGCTCACGGTCAGGGTGGTCTTGGGAAGGCCGGCGTTGAGTTCGAGGTCGCCGGCGGCGGGGATGATCTCGCCGGGGATCATCGGATGGGCTCGTGGACGGTGACGAGCTTGGTGCCGTCGGGGAAGGTGGCCTCGACCTGGACGTCGGCGATCATCTCGGCGACGCCGTCCATGACCTGGTCGCGGGTCAGCACGTGGGCGCCGTGCTCCATCATGTCGGCCACCGTGCGGCCGTCGCGGGCGCCTTCGACGACGAAGTCGCTGATCATCGCGATGGCCTCGGGGTAGTTGAGCC
>CAXUBM010000420.1:2028-2431 GCA_964249235.1 uncultured Acetobacteraceae bacterium
GGCGGCGCGCGACTTCGGCGGCCATGGCGATGAGGAGTTTGTCCTTTTCGCGGGGGGTCAGGTTCTTGGGTGGGGTTGTTCAGGCCGGGGCTCCGGCGCCCGGCGGGATCGGGCCGCCAAGCGGCTCGATGGGCAGGGCTCCGAGACTGGCCGCGCGCAGGAGGGCGCCGTCGCGGGCGAGGAGGCGCGCGACAAGGAGGCCGTTGCTGAGGCTGGCGGCGGCTTCGATCCCATCTCCGTGCAGCGTGCGTCGGGCGAAGAGCGCGCGCAAGTGGGCGCGGTGCGCCTCGAGGCCGGGGCCGGCGATGATCAGGGTGGCGAAGGCGCCGGCGCCGGCGCCGATGGCGCGGCGGGCGAACCGGGCCTCGAGGTCGCCGGTGAGGCGGAGCGCGTCGATCAGGAC
>CAXUBM010000421.1:0-2423 GCA_964249235.1 uncultured Acetobacteraceae bacterium
GGGGATGTGGTCACGGGGCCGGACGTGCGACGCGGCGGGCGAGGGCGATCTGGCCGAGGCAGGCGATCGCCGCCTCCTCGCCCTTGTTGGCGCCGCCTTCGCCCTGGGCGCGGGCCTCGGCCTGGGCGATGGTCTCCACGGTCAGGAGGCCGGTGCCGAGCGCGATGCCGTAGGTCAGGGCGACGTGCATGAGGCCCTGCATGGTGGCGTCGCAGATGTGGTCGTAGTGCGAAGTCTCGCCGCGGACGACGCAGCCCAGGGCGACGAAGCCGTCGCAGGCCTTGCTGGCGCGCAGGGCCAGGCGGATGGCCTGGGGGAGTTCGTAGGCGCCGGCGACGTCGACGGTCTCCACCGTGGCGCCGGCGCGGGAGAGGATCCGGACGGCGCCTTCGGTGAGGCTGGCGACGACCTCGCGATAGTAGGGGGCGCGGACGATCAGGACCGAGGGGGCCGGCCCTTCGAGCTGCGCGGCGGCGGTTCGGTCGCGGTCCCTGGTGCTCATCGACCGGCGTCGATGGGGCGCTGGTCGACCACCGTCAGGCCGTAACCTTCCAGGCCGACGATGGTGCGGCGGTGGCTGGTCAGGAGGACGAGGCGGGAGACGCCGAGGTCGACGAGGATCTGGGCGCCGATGCCGTAGTCGCGCAGGAAGGCGAAGGGGCGTGCCTCGAGCGACAGGCTCGACACGCGCCTGGACAGGGCGTCCTGGGCGGTGTCGCGGATCATGACGACAGCGCCGCGTCCCTCGGATTCGATGTGGCGCATGGCCTGGGGGAGGACGGAATCCTCGCAGGCGCCGATCATGTCGGTCACCAGGTCGACGGCGTGCATGCGCACGGCGACCGGGTCGCCGGTGGCGACATCGCCGTGGGTCATCACGGCGTGCTCGGAGCCGTCGATCGTGTTGGCGTAGACCGACAGCGTCCAGGCCTTGCCGGTGGGGCGGACGAACTCGCTGACGGCGGCGCGCCGGATGAGCTTCTCGGTGCGTCGCCGGTGGGCGATCAGGTCGGCGATGGTGCCGACCTTGAGGTTGTGGTGCTGGGCGAAGGCGACGAGCTGCGGCAGGCGCGCCATGGTGCCGTCGTCGCTCATGATTTCGCAGATGACGCCGGCGGGCGTCAGGCCGGCGAGGCGGGCGATGTCGACGGCGGCCTCGGTGTGGCCGGCGCGGATCAGCGTGCCGCCGTCGCGGGCGAGGAGCGGGAAGACATGGCCGGGCGTGGTGATGTGCTCGCGCGTGCTTTCGGGGTTGATGGCGACCGCCACGGTGCGGGCGCGGTCGTGGGCGGAGATGCCGGTGGTGATGCCTTCCTTCGCCTCGATGGACACGGTGAAGGCGGTCTGGTGGCGGGTGCCGTTGGCCTGGCTCATCAGCGGCAGGCCGAGCGCCTCGACGCGGGCACGGGTCATCGCCAGGCAGATCAGGCCGCGGCAGTGGCGGGCCATGAAGTTGATCGCCTCGGGGGTGGCGAATTGGGCGGGCACGACGAGGTCGCCCTCGTTCTCGCGGTCCTCGTCGTCGACGAGGATGAACATCCGCCCTTCCCTGGCTTCTTCGATCAGGTCGGCGGGACCGCTGAGATAGGCGGAGAGATCCGCCCGGGCGAGGTCGTCGAGTTCGCTCATCGGGCCGTTCATGGCGAATTGTCGGCCGGCGGTCCAGGGACGCGCCCAGGCAGGTGGCCGGTTTCGGCCAGGCGGGCGACGTAGCGGGCGAGCATGTCGATCTCGAGGTGAACGGGGTCGCCCGGCTCGAGCGTGCCGAGGGTGGTGACGGCGGCGGTGTGGGGGATGACGTTGACGGCGAAGAACTCGTCGCCGGCGTGGTTGACGGTCAGGGAAACGCCGTCGATGGCGATCGAGCCCTTGCGGGCGATGAAGGGCAGCAGGTCCCGGGGGGCGTCGAAGCTCAGGCGGAGTGAGCCTTCGTCGGGCCGGGTGGAGAGGAGGGCGCCGATCCCGTCGACGTGACCGGAAACGAGGTGGCCGCCGAGTTCGTCGCCCAGGCGGAGCGAGCGTTCGAGGTTGAGACGCCGGCCGGGACGCCACTGGCCGATGGTGGTGAGCGACAGGGTTTCGGCGGAGACGTCGACGGAGAAGCGGTCGGGGCGCAGGTCGAGCGCGGTCAGGCAGCAGCCGCCGCAGCTGATGGACGCGCCCGCGCCGATGCCGTCGAGCCAGCCGGGCGGGGCGGCGATCGTCAGGCGCGCGTCATGGCCGTCGCCGATCGGGGTGATCGCGTCGACGATGCCGATGGCGGTGACGAGGCCGGTGAACATGGATCATCCTCGGCTGAAGGTGGCGAGCATATCGGGTCCGGCCGGCATGGATTGAAGCGGGCGGAAGCGGGGGGCGTCGGCGAGGCGGGCGAGTTCGAGGGATGCGAGCGCGGGGATGCCGTCGGCGCCGATCAGCGAGGG
>CAXUBM010000422.1:0-2151 GCA_964249235.1 uncultured Acetobacteraceae bacterium
CAGCGCCGGCTGGGCGTTCTCGGTCAGCGTGAGCTGCTCGACCGGGCCGGCGAACATCAGCTTCGAGAGGCGCTGCCCGAGCGCGTCGTCGACCTCGTCGAAGACGTCGCGGGCGGCCGAGAAGGCGGCGGCGAGATCACGTCCCATTCCCACGGCCTGGCTGCCCTGGCCGGGGAAGATGAAGGCGTGCACCTGCATTGATCGACTACCCTGTAGCAAAGCGCGGCTGGTTGTGCGGGCGAGGCTCGCCGCGAGTCAAATCGGCCGGCCGGCGCTGCCCGGCCCGGCCGCGGGGTCAGCCGGGCTTCTGCAGCACGATCAGTGTCTGCGGCAGGCGGACGGCATTGTCGACGAAGTCGACCAGCCGGAACATCGAACTCCAGTTCTTGACCACGAAGCCGCGCGGGATGATCGCTTCGCCGTAGTGCGCGCCCTCGTCCGGCGGCTGCTCCGCCGACGAGTGCAGGAACAGCCCCGCCTCGTAGCGCGAGTTGGCGAGGCTCTCGTCGGGGAAGCTGTCGGCGCACACCCCGTACCAAGGATGTTCGAGACGGACGCCCGAGGCGCGCCTGACCCGCATCTCGGCGCAGAACTGGATGAAGCGCCGGCTTTGGGTGGTGATCAGGGCCAGGCCGCCCGGCTTGAGCAGGCGTGCGAACTCCTCCACCCACCGCGTCGCATACATCTCGTCGAGGTGGCTGAACACCGACCAGGAAATCACGTAGTCCAGGCTTTCCGAGGCGAGCAGGGTCGGGGGCACTTTCCCACAGGGCAGAAACGCCAGCGCCGGGTTGCAGCGCCGCGCATCGAGCAGGAACCGCGTCGTACTGTCGGCACCAAAGAGGTTCTGCGGCAGGATGTCCTTCATGAACAGGCGCAACACCCGTCCCCAGCCGCAGCCGAAATCGAGCATCGTCCGGTGCGGCGCGATCGGCCGTCCGGCATAGGCGGCATACGCCTTGACCTCCCGAAAGAAGGTGTGCGCCTCATGCAGGGACACCTCGCCGGCATGGCCGTGGATCTCGCGCTGCAGCTGTTCGTCGGGAAAGGACGGCATCTGCACGCCGTCGATCTCGGGAACGCGCAACGAGGCAAGCAGGATGTCGAGCCACGCCTGGTCGGACCGATCATGGAAGATCGCGTGCAGCGCGTCCGGTCCGGTCAGTGGTGGCTGCATGTCCATGCGGCGTCGGTTGGGCCTTGTTGCTCCGGGCGATGCGGTCCGAGCGTCGGCAATCTAGCAATGAAGTTACGAATGTCAAACGAAACCTAAACGGCACGGTCCCGAACTGGCGGGTCTCCGCCCCGCGCCCCGCCAGGGGCGGGCCCCTGGACCGCCGTCCGACCGCTGCTCAGGGGATCTTGGTCGATCCGCCCTTCAGCCTGCGCCCCGATTGCCGTTCGCGCGCCGCGAGCTCCGCGAACAACGACGCGGCCGGCACGTCGGCGCCGACGAGCAGAACCACCAGGTGGTACAACAAGTCCGCGCTTTCCCGGACCAGGCCGTCGGGCCGCCGCGCCACCGCCTCGATCGCGCACTCGGAGGCTTCCTCGGCCAGCTTCTGCGCCGGCTTGACCGGATGGCGGCCCAAGAGCGACGCGGAATAGCTCGACGTCGGATCCGCGCCGCGCCGCGCCGCCACGGTTCGCCAGAGGGTGCCCAGCACCGACGTCGCCGTCGCCGCCGCTTCGTCCGCCATCATCCAACCCGGCCTGCCTCGAATGGCTTTACGGGCGTTGGCGCGCGCCGGTCAAAGACCGTGACGCCCACCTGAGGCGAGAGCCGTCGGCACCGACCGCAGTTCGCTTGCCGATCGGCGGCATCCGCGAAACGCCGCAGCCGCTCGACCGGGGCGCCGCCCACGATCGCTTCGGCATCGATGTGCAGCGGCTCAAAAGGCTCGACCAGGCGCTGATCGCGCTTCCGGGCCCCGCGCCGCGGTGCTTGCCGCGGTTCGCCGCCGCTCGCGACCGGCGGCCCGTTGATGTAAGACTTCTTCACATGAGCTGGTCAGGCGATCGCTACCGTGCCGAACGGCGCGGCTACCATCACGGCAATCTCCGCGAAGCCCTGATCGAGGCGGCGGTGGCGCTCGTCGGCACCAAGGGCGCAGCCGGCCTGACCATCGCCGAGGCCGCTCGCCAGGCCGG
>CAXUBM010000422.1:2161-2416 GCA_964249235.1 uncultured Acetobacteraceae bacterium
GCCTCCTCGACGCCGTGGCCGTGCGCGGCTTCGAGCGCCTTGCCGGCGCACTCGAGGCCGCCTGGAACGACGGCAGGCCCGAACCCACCGTCGCCTTCGAGGCGATGGGAGCCGCCTATCTCGCCTTTGCCCGCCAGGAGCCGGCCTACTACGCCGCCATGTACGCGGGCCGCCGCGCCGAGACCGACCCCGCCCTGGCCGCCGCCTCCGAGCGCGTCCTGGTGGCGATGCGCCGCGCCGCCCGACGAATACGAC
>CAXUBM010000423.1:0-2415 GCA_964249235.1 uncultured Acetobacteraceae bacterium
GGGGCGGTTCCGGCTCGCCGCCGGGGGGGCGTGGGCTTGCGGCCGCGGGCGAGCTCGCCGACCCGGTGGTCGTAGAAATAGAGGCCGGTCACCGCCCAGTTGCTCGACGGATCCCTGGGCTTCTCGACGATGTCGACGGCGCGGCTCGACTCGTCGAACCAGACGACGCCGTAGCGTTCCGGATCGCGCACCTGGTAGGCGAACACGGTGGCACCCTCGGGGCGGGACACGGCGGCCCGAAGGAGCACGCCGAGATGATCGGCGAAGATCAGGTTGTCGCCGAGCGCGAGCGCGCAGGGGGCGCCGCCGAGCCAGTCGTCGGCGATCAGGAACGCCTGGGCGATGCCGTCGGGCCTGGGCTGCTCGCGATACTGGAAGCGCACGCCGAGCGGCTCGCCGGTGCCGAGCAGCCGCCTGAACTGCGGCAGGTCGGCGGGCGTCGAGATGATCATGATGTCCTGGATGCCCGCCAGCATGAGCGTGCTGAGCGGGTAGTAGATCATCGGCTTGTCGTAGACGGGCAGGAGCTGCTTGCTGTTGGCCAGCGTGATCGGGTGCAGGCGGGTGCCGGAGCCGCCGGCGAGCACGATGCCCTTCATGGTGGTTTGGGGCGCGCGGGCCATCTCAGGCCGCCGTGCCGAGGCGCTGGCCGGCGTAGCGCCGCTGCTGGATCGACTGCCACCAGGGCTTGTGGTCGACATACCACTGCACGGTGCGGCGGATGCCGCGCTCGAAATCGTGGCCGGCGTGCCAGCCGAGCGCGTTCTCGGCGTGGGACGGATCGATCTCGTAACGCCAGTCGTGGCCGGGGCGGTCGGTGACGAAGCGGATCAGGCGCTCGCGCGGGCCGGCGGGATCGGGCTCGATCTCGTCGAGCACGCGGCAGATGGTGCGCACCACCTCGAGGTTGGAGCGGGGCTGGCGGGCGCCGATGGCGTAGGTCTGGCCGGGCTGGCCGCGCTCGACGGCGCGCACCAGCGCCTCGGCATGGTCCTCCACGAAGAGCCAGTCCCGCTGGTTGGAGCCGTCGCCGTAGACCGGCAGTTCGCGGCCTTCGAGGGCGTTGATGGTGACCAGCGGGATCAGCTTCTCGGGGAAGTGCCAGGGGCCGTAATTGTTGGTGGTGTTGGTGACGAAGGCGGGCAGGCCGTAGGTGTGGAACCAGGCGCGGACCAGGTGGTCGGACGCGGCCTTGCTGGCGGAATAGGGACTGCGCGGGTCGTAGGGCGTCGTTTCGGTGAAGGGCGGATCGTTCTCGCCGAGCGCGCCGAAGACTTCGTCGGTGGAAATATGATGGAACCGGAACGAATCACGCTGCCCGCCGTCGAGTTTCGACCAGTAGGCGCGCGCCGCCTCGAGCATCACCAGCGTGCCGACGACGTTGGTGTGGACGAACGGCGCCGGTCCGTGGATCGAGCGATCGACGTGGCTCTCGGCGGCAAGGTGCATGACCGCGTCGGGCCGGTGCTCGTCGAAGGCGGCGGCCACGGCGGCGGCGTCGGTGATGTCGGCGCGCACGTGGACATGGCGCGGGTCGTGCAGGGCCTCCTCGAGCGCGTCTTCGGAGGCGGCGTAGGTCATCACGTCGAGATTGGCCACCGTGTGGCCCGTGCGGCGGATCAGGTGGCGAACGACGGCAGACCCGATGAAACCGCAACCGCCGGTCAGGAGAATGCGCATGGGGTCCCTGCGTCCGCGTCCTGTTGCGCGCGCAACCTGCCATTCCGCAGGCATCAGGGCAACACGCAAGAACTTGGCGTCCGCCGCGACGGCGGAACCGGAGGGAGGCTCCCTTGATCTGCGCGCCGTCTGCGCACAGCCTGCACGGAGCCGGGATCGGGGGTGGGAGGATCGTGTTCGTCGAAGGCCTGAACGCGTCGCTGCTGTCGGTCCTGCAGCGCCCCGACCTGCGCGTCCTGGCCGAGGCCGTCCGCGTCTCCTTTTCGCTCGACCTGGCCAAGCCGTTCGAGGTCTCGCCGGACGGGGCGATCGTGCTCGGGCCGCCGTGCGCCGGCCGCGGCCGGCATGGCGCGTTCCACCTCCGTCACGCGCTGGAGATCGCGACGCTGTTGCCGGCGCCGGGCATCGCACCTTGCCTGGCCGGCCTGGCGGCGGCGCGGGTGGCGGCCTTGTTCTGGCACCTCGACGGGCCGGACGACCGGGAGCCGGCGGATTGGATCGGGCCGATGTCGGGCGCGCGGATGCCGGACGACGCCGCGCTGGCCTCGATCTGGGGGGCGCTGGCCGGCCTGCAGGCGCGGGGCGGCGCGATGGACGCGGGGACCGCGGCGCGGCTGCGGGCCGCGTACAAGGTCGAGGCGACCGTGATCGCGGCCGATCTCGCCGATCCCTCGGCCCCGGCCAGGATCCGTGCCGAAACCAACGCGCGCGGCCTCTCGATCAACCTGCTCGTGA
>CAXUBM010000424.1:0-1150 GCA_964249235.1 uncultured Acetobacteraceae bacterium
TGGGTCCGTTGGGGGGCCGGGCCTGGGCGGGCGGGTTGCGTCGGTGGCGGGGGGTTTTAAGATGGGCGGGGGCCTGGTGTTGTAGGACGGCCCATTTTCGATCGGGGAGAACCACCGAGCGGCCAGGGCGGCGGCGCGGACGGGGGCGCGCGCGGTGACGAGGAACAGGGGGACGAGGCCGCCGGCCCAGACGGCGGCGGCCAGGAGGTGGAGGAGGTCGAGTTCGAAGAGCGGGCCGAACACGCCGCCGATCGCCATGCCATGGCCGTGGGCCGCCTGGGCGGCGACGGCGAGGAGGGCGGGCGCCGCCGCGGCGGCGGGACGGCGGGACAGGAGGGCGAGTGCGGCGAGAAGGCAGGCGAGCTGCACGAGCACGACGGTGCCGAAGAGGGTTCGGGTGAGCACGGTGGCCAGCGCGGCCGGAGTGAGTGCGCCGGCGAGCTCGGCGGTCTGCAGCACGGTCCAGAGGAAGAGACCGGTCACGGCGGCGAGGAGGCAGGTGAGATGCCAGCGTCGGATCGCCGATCGGACGGGGGCGGCGTCGGGAGGCGGTAGACCGGCCAGTGCCCGGGGCAGGACGAGCGCGCCGAACAGGAGGCCGCCGGCCAGCGCGAGAGCGCTGGCCAGGAACAGGATTTGCGCGAGCAGGAGCGCGGTCACGCTCAGCGCACGGTGAAGGTGAAGGAGCCCTGGGTCTTGTGGGTGTCGGTCGCGGTCGCGTGCCAGGTCACGCGGTAGAGGCCGGGGGGAAGCGGCCCGAGAGCGACGGCGAGGCGAGTCTGGGCGCCGTCGAGGCGGGGGCGGCCGGACTGAACGGTGTGGCCGCTCACGTTCGTCACCGTGATGGTGCTGAAGGCGGGCTCGACGCCTTCGGTGAAGTCGATCGCGACGTCGGTGGGCGCGGTGGCGAGGGTGGAGCCGACCGGCGGCGTCGCGTCCTTGAGGAAGGCGTGGGCGAGCGCGGCCGGGGAAAGGAGCGCGAGCGCCGCGGCGGCAGCGGCGAGGGATCTGGCGATCATGGGAAATGGCGCTTTCCGAGATTGTGGGGGAAGTCGTCGTTGAAGAAGAAGTGGACCAGGCCGACCACGCCGACACTGGTGCCGGCGGTGCGGTTCAGAGGGACCAGTGCTTCCAGGCCGATTTCGCCCCA
>CAXUBM010000424.1:1250-2401 GCA_964249235.1 uncultured Acetobacteraceae bacterium
AGGAAGGCTGTACTGGACCGAGAAGGAGCCGGCCCAGGCGTTGTTGTATTGGGCCGGGAGGCCGGAGGAGAACGGTGTGGTGGCGAGCGAGGCCGGCGGGCGGCAAGCTGGAGGAGTTTGAGCTCACGGTCGGCGACCGTGTCGCTGAGCTCGCCGATGACGGCGAAGGCGCGCGCGGCGCCGATCGAGAGGTCGCCGAGCCCTTTGCCGGCATTGAGGTGGGCGAGATTGGGGCAGGGTGACGGAGAAGACACGCGCGCCGGCGACGACGTGCGCTGGAGCGGCGAGCGAGGGCGGCGCAGATAGCGCAGCCGCGTGGCGGAAGGTTTTCATTCTGGGATCCCGGATGTGAGGTGGGCAACCCAGGTGGCCGGGCCGCGGCGCGTGGTCCTCAGGCGAGAGTCGGCGGTGCCCTGGCGAGGCCTGTCCGCCTGTGTCGCGGCGACGGGGCCGCTGAAGGCGGCCTCGGGGGAGTGGTGGTGGTGGGGGGCGGCGTGGCCGGCACCGCTGGGAACGGCGGCCCGGTCGAAGAAGGCGACCAGGCTCGCGTCCGTGCACAGGGATCGAAATCGGGCGCCGAACGCGGTCCTCGTGCCGGTTCAGGAGCGCAACATCAGACGGATGCGATCCTCCGGCCAGTCCGGAACGCTAGAGGGGATCGAGAGTGTGGAGCTGGATGGGCCGGGCGAGCTTGCCTTCCACGGCGGCGGCGAAGGTCTTGAAGTGCGGGGTCTGCATGTGTGCGTCGAGGGCAGCTCGGCTTGCCCAGTGCTCGACGAAGACGAACAGGGAGGGATCGTCGCCGTCGCGGTTGAACGTGTAGAGGTGATTGGCGTCCTCGGCGCGGGATGGCGCGACACAGGCGAGTCCCGCCTGCCGGACCGCGTCCTCCTCGCCAGGTTCGACGTGCAGCAGAGCCACGACGCGGATGTCTTCGGCCATCCTACCCTCCTGGACGGTTGTGATGCGAACCCGCGAAGACGGGCGGGGTTCGACCGGCGCGGTGACGACGTCGCGTGGGCGGGAGGCGTCCCGTCTCCCGCCGACGCTGCATTGGTCGAGATCAGACGGGCCGAAGGACGTAATGCCCGCGGATCCAGACGTAGCGGAAGCCGTTCCATCGCCAGTGACCCGGGCGCCAGACATAGGCG
>CAXUBM010000425.1:0-2386 GCA_964249235.1 uncultured Acetobacteraceae bacterium
GCCGGGGTGTGCCTGGACCTGATCCGCGGCGCGCTGGCCCGGGCGCTCAGCCGCCAATCGAGCCGCCTTCTCCTGCTCGACGAGCCGTTCTCCGCGCTGGACGCCCACCTGCGCGACCGCCTCCGTCTCGAGCTTCGCGCCCTGCAGGCCGAGCTCGACATCACCACGATCCTGGTCACTCACGACTCCGCCGAAGCCCTGATGCTCGCCGACGAACTCCTGCTGCTCGACGCGGGCCGCGTCATCCAGTCCGGCCCCGCCGGCGAAGTCTGGTCCCGCCCCGCCAACGAAACCGCCGCCCGCCTCCTCGGTGCCACCACCAACACCGCCGCCGGACTGTCACGCGGCGACGGCACCGTCGACATCGGCAATGGCGTGGTGCTGCCGGTGGGCGACGCGCCGCTGGCGCCCGGGCCGGTGTCATGGTCGGTGCATCCCTGGCAGGTCCGTCTCGCCGCCGCCGGCGGGGGCGACCTTCCCGCCACGCTCCTGCATGTCGGCCCGGCGCGTGCCGGCCAGCGCACCCTGACCCTGCGCCTCGGGGGCGCCACGGTCGAAGCGTTCGTGCCGCCCGGCAGCACGCTGGCCGCGGCGCTGTCGGTCGTCGTCGACCCCGACGCGATCCAGGTGTGGCCGAAGCAGGACGAGGGCTCTGCCCTCGACCCGCTGGGGGCGAGCCCCCAGGCCCCGTGACTTCGAGGGCTGGCCCCTCGTCAGGCCATTATGTGCGCGCTGTCTCCCCCGGTCACGTCGAACGACGCCCCCGTCACCATCCGTGCCTCGTCCGAGGCGAGCCACACGTAGGCCGGCGCCACGTCCTCGGCCGCCACGAACGGCACCCCGAGCGGCGTCTTCTTCGTCTGCGCCTCGATCACCTTCGCCTCGAGCCCCTCGTCGGGCACCTGGCCTTGCCCCTCGATCATCGCCTGCCGGTAGCGTGACTCGTTGCGCGTCAGCTTCGTGTCGATCAGCCCCGGCACCACCACGTTGACCGTGATCCCATGGGCGCCCAGCTCGAGCGCCGCCGACTTCGCCAGGCCGAACAACCCCCATTTCGACGCCGCGTAGGCGCTGCCCTCCTTCATGCCGTGGCGGCCCTGGGTCGAGCTCGTCACGATGATCCGCCCATACCCGCGCGCCACCATCCCCGGGATGACCGCCCGCAGCGTCCGCGCCGTTCCGTTCAGGTTGACGTCGATCTGGTCGTCCCAATCCGCGTCGCTCATCTCTGCCAGCGGCGCGAACGACTGGATCCCCGCGACCGCCGCCAGGATGTCGAGACCGCCGAACTCCTGCTCGATCCGCGCCACCGCTTCGCGCAACGCCGCCAGGTCGCGGATGTCGGCCTCGACCTCCAGCCAGCGCCCGCCCGCTTCCTCGACCAGCCGTCCGGTCTGCGCGAGATCGCCTGCCTGCGGCGTTTCGTAGCGCTGCACCGCGCTGACCCGAGATCCCACGTCGAGCCCCGCGACCCACGCCCCTTCGCGCGCATAGAGCACCGACACCGCGCGCCCGATCCCGCGCGCCGCTCCCGTGACCAGCGCCACCTTGCCGTCAAGACGTCCGGTCATCGCCCATCTCCCGCCCAAAGATGCGAAAACGTGCGCTGCCCGACCCCGTTGCCAGTTCCCGGTTTCGGACCATGTCGGCTCCGCCGGAGGGAGGGCAGCCGACCGTATGAAGCAGACCAACCGGGGCAGGCGCGCGCTGGTGACCGGTGGCGCCGGCTTCATCGGCTCTCACCTTTGCGAGGCGCTCGTCACCCGCGGGGTCCAGGTTCGCGTCCTCGACGACCTGTCCACCGGCCGCGAGGCCAACCTGCCCGATGGAGCCGCCCTCCAACGCGGCTCCGTGGTCGATCGGGACGCGGTCGCCGCCGCGCTGGAGAGCGTCGACATCTGCTTTCACCTGGCCGCCATCGCGTCGGTCGAGCGTTGCCGCCGCGACTGGTTGCACACCCACCAGGTCAACGCCGCCGGCCTCGTCACCATCCTGGACGCCGTCGCGCGCCGTGCCGCGCCCATCCCCATCGTCTACGCCTCGTCCGCCGCCGTCTACGGCGACAACCAGGCACCGGCCATCGACGAGACCGCCCCCGCCGCCCCGCTCTCGGCCTACGGCGCGGACAAGCGCGCCTGCGAGCTCCACGCCGCGGTCGCGGCGCGCGTGCACGCCATTCCCACCACGGGCCTGCGCTTCTTCAACGTCTATGGTCCCCGCCAGGACCCCTCGTCGCCCTATTCCGGCGTCATCTCCATCTTCGCCGATCGCATCCTCCGCGGCCTGCCGGTCGAAATCCACGGTGACGGCGCCCAGCTCCGCGACTTCGTCCACGTCGACGACGTCGTGACCGCCCTGCTCGCCGCCGCCCGCGCCGGCCCGCCCG
>CAXUBM010000426.1:0-1862 GCA_964249235.1 uncultured Acetobacteraceae bacterium
CCCTCCACCCCCCGCTTTGCATATCTCCGGCCGACAGCGAGTGCACCCCATGAACGACGCGGACCCCCAGGCACGCGACTACCGCGACACCGTTTTCCTTCCCAGGACGGCCTTCCCCATGCGCGCCGACCTGCCCAGGCGCGAGCCCGTGCTCCTCGCACGCTGGCAGTCCATGCGCCTGTCCGAGCGCCTCGCCGCCGCGGCCGAGGGCCGCCCTCCCTTCATCCTCCACGACGGGCCGCCCTACGCCAACGGCCATCTCCACATCGGCCACGCGCTCAACAAGATCCACAAGGACGTCATCAACCGCGCCCAGCGCATGAACGGCCGCGGCGTGCGCTACATCCCCGGCTGGGACTGCCACGGCCTGCCGATCGAGTGGAAGGTCGAGGAGGAATACCGCGCCGCCGGGCGCGACAAGGATGCCGTCCCCATCCTGCAGTTCCGCGCCGAGTGCCGCGCCTATGCCGAGCGTTGGCTCATGATCCAGGACGCCGAGTTCCGCCGGCTCGGCATCGAGGGCGAGTGGGCCGACCGCTACGCCACCATGGACTTCGCCGCCGAGGCCGCGATCGCCGCCGAGATCGGCCGCTTCCTCCTCAACGGCCTCCTCTACCGTGGCCTGCGCCCGGTGATGTGGAGCACGGTCGAGAAGACGGCGCTCGCCGAAGCCGAGATCGAGTACCACGACCACGTCAGCGCCACGATCTTCGTCCGTTTCCCGCTCGTCGCCGGCCCGCTCGCCGACACCGGCGCCGCCGTCGTCATCTGGACCACCACCCCCTGGACCATTCCCGGCAATCGCGCCGTGGCCTATGGCGAGGCGATCGACTACGCCCTCCTCCGCGTCGACGCGGTGGCCGAGGGCGCCGCCGCCCGTCCCGGCGAGCGCCTCCTGCTCGCCACCGCACTCGTCGAGCGCGTCGCCGCCGAGGCCGGCATCACCGCGCACACCGTCGAGCGGATCCTCCCCGGCACCGCGCTCGCCGGCCACCTCGCCGCCCACCCCCTGCGCGGCATGGGCTACGAGCACGACGTCCCGCTGCTCGCCGGCGACTTCGTCACCGCCGACCAGGGCACCGGCTTCGTCCACGTCGCGCCCAGCCACGGCGAGGAGGATTTCGCGCTGGGCATCGCCAACGGTCTCGAAGTTCCCGAAACCGTCGGCCCCGACGGTCGCTACGCCCACTGGGTGCCGCGCTGGGGCGGCCTGCACGTCTTCAAGGCGGCCGACCCGGTCTGCAACGCGCTCGCCGAGGCCGGCAGCCTGCTCGCGCGCGGCACCATCACCCACGCCTACCCGCATTCCTGGCGTTCCCGCGCGCCCTTGATCTACCGCGCCACCCCGCAATGGTTCATCCGCCTCGACGGCGACGGCCGCCTTCGTCAGCGCGCCCTGGCGGCCCTCGGCGACGTCGATTTCGTGCCGCCCCAGAGCCGCCACCGGCTCGAGAGCATGCTCGCCGGCCGACCCGACTGGTGCATCTCCCGCCAGCGCGCCTGGGGCGTGCCGATCCCCGTCTTCGTCGATCGCGCCACCGGCGAGGTCCTCCGCGACCCCGCGATCATGGCGCGCATCGTCGACGTCTTCCGCGCCGAAGGTGCCGACGCCTGGTTCAGTTCGCCCCCCGAGCGCTTCCTCGGCCCCGACCACGACCCCGCCGGCTACGACCAGGTGCGCGACATCGTCGACGTCTGGTTCGAGAGCGGCTCGACCCACGCCTTCGTGCTCGAGGCCCGCGGCCTGCCCACCCCCGCCGACGTCTACCTCGAAGGCTCCGACCAGCATCGCGGCTGGTTCCAGTCGAGCCTGCTCGAAGCCGTCGGCTCGCGCGACGCGGCGCCCTTCCGCGCGGTGGTCA
>CAXUBM010000426.1:1872-2384 GCA_964249235.1 uncultured Acetobacteraceae bacterium
GGGACGTCTGCGACCAGTACGGCGCCGACATCCTCCGCCTCTGGGCGCTCTCGGGCGACCTGCGCGAGGATCTGCGCATCGGCCCCGAGATCCTGCGCCAGCAGGCCGAGCTCTACCGCCGCCTGCGCAACACGCTGCGCTGGCTGCTGGGTGCGCTCGACGGCTTCACCGACGACGAGCGGGTCCCCTACGAGGCACTCCCCGAGCTCGAGCGCTTCGTCCTGCATCGCACCGCCGAACTGGGCGAGGTGATCGGGCGCGCGCTCGCCACCCACGACTGGGTCGGCGTGGCGCCGGCGATCCACGCCTTCTGCGCCGCCGACCTCTCGGCCTTCTATTTCGACGTCCGCAAGGACGCCCTCTATTGCGACAAGCCCTCGAGCCCGGTCCGCCGCGCCGCCCGAACCGTGCTCGACCAGCTGCATCGCTGCCTGACCGCCTGGCTGGCGCCGTTCCTTCCATTCACCGCCGAGGACAGCTGGACCGCCCGCTTCGGCGAGGCCGAAAGCGTG
>CAXUBM010000427.1:0-2384 GCA_964249235.1 uncultured Acetobacteraceae bacterium
TGCCGACCTACACCGTGTTCACGCCGCGCGGCGTGAACACGGTGTAGGTCGGCACCACCTGCTCACCCTGGACCGCCGCGGTCAGCGCCAGCCGCCAATCGCCGCGCGGCGTGGTGCGCGGCCGCGCGTCGGGCAAGCCGGTGCCGGCCTCGGCCTGGGCGAACGCCGACCCGGGAACGCTCAAGCAGGTGGCCGACGAGGCGGCCCCGGACGTGGCCGCCATGCTGACCGGCATCCAGGCGGCGATCCGGCAGGCGGACCCCACCAGTCTGATGCACCGGCCGGCGCGCGTCTGGCTGACCGGCGTGTCCGGCGCGCCCGGCGACGGCGACGAGGCGCTGGCGGACGCGATCAAGCACAGTCTGCGCGGGCTCGGCGACGTGATGGCGGGCAGCCGCCACGGTGCCGATTTCACGGTGGTCGGCACCGTGGGGGTGGCGAGCCCGAGGGACGGGCAGCAGGCGGTCGAGATCGACTGGCACGTTCTCGATGCCGGCGGCCACGAGGCGGGCAAGGTGAGCCAGCTCAACGCGGTGCCGGAGCACACGCTCGACGGCGCCTGGGGCGAGGTGGCGGAGGCGGCGGGCACCGAGGCCGGCTCGGGCGTGCATCAGGTGATCGTCAACAACTCGGGTCGCAACGACAGGCCGCTGCCGCCGCCGCGAAGCTAGGTCGGGGCGCCGCCCCGCCCCCCGCCAGGAGGCCGCGCCTCCTGGACCTGGCACGACTCGAGGGGCGTGGCCGCCGGCAGAGGCCCGCATTGCAGCGCCGTCCTGAGATGCTATGAGGCGCGCATCCGCCTTCGTGAGGTTGCCGATGCGTCGCGTCGCCGTCCTGCTCAGCCTCGCCGTGCTCGGAGGTTGCGGCCAGGGCGGCACCGCCAAGCGGGCGATGGCCGAGGAGAAGTCCGAGATTGCGGCCTGCCGGACGACCTACCCGCCCGGCACCGGCAATTTCGGCGCCTTCGTGCGCTGCGAGATGGGATCCGTCTCCACCTTCGTGCAGCAGACTGACACGGTCGAGCTGAGCCGGCTGCCGAAGGTGACCAACGACGTCGCCCGCGCCGCCGGCGAAGTGGATGCGGGGCACATGACCACGGCGCAATGGCGCGCGCATGTCAGGGCGCGGATCGACGCGCTGCCGGCCGGCGACAACCGGACCAAGCAGGGGCTGGAGGCCGTTCTCTAGCCCTTATGTCGCATTGCGATGACCGGTCGCGATTGGTAAGAGCCGCGGCAGCCCCGGAGTGCGTGGCGTGAAGATCGTCGCCTGCAACAGCAACAGGCCGCTCGCGGAGGCCGTCGCGGCCTGCCTGAATCTGCCCCTGTGCCGCGCCTCGGTTCGTCGGTTCGCCGACATGGAGATCTTCGTCGAAATCCACGAGAACGTGCGCGGCGAGGACGTCTTCGTCGTGCAGTCGACCTGCTACCCGGCGAACGACAATCTCATGGAACTGCTGATCATGCTCGACGCGCTGCGTCGCGGGTCGGCGCGGCGGATCACCGCGGTGGTGCCGTATTTCGGCTATGCGCGGCAGGACCGTAAGTCGGGGCCGAGGACGCCGATCTCGGCCAAGCTGGTGGCCAACCTGATCACCGAGGCGGGCGCGAACCGGGTGCTGACGATGGACCTGCACGCCGGCCAGATCCAGGGCTTCTTCGACATCCCGGTGGACAACCTGTTCGCAGCCCCCCTGTTCACCCGCGACATCAACGAGCGCTACCCGGCGCGCGACCTGATGATGGTCTCGCCCGACGTCGGCGGCGTGGTGCGCGCCCGCCAGCTCGCCAAGAGGCTCAACACCGACCTCGCGATCATCGACAAGCGTCGCGAGCGCGCCGGCGTGTCGGAGGTGATGAACGTGATCGGCGACGTGTCCGGCCGGCACTGCATCCTGGTCGACGACATCGTCGACAGCGGCGGCACGCTCTGCAACGCCGCCGCGGCGCTGATCGGCAACGGCGCGCGCTCGGCCAGCGTCTACTGCACGCACGGCGTGCTCACCGGCGGTGCGGTGGCGCGCGTGGCTGCCTCGCCGATCGAGATGATGACGATCACCGACTCCATCCTGGCGACCGAGGCGGTGCGGCTGGCCGAGAACGTGCGCCAGATCAGCATCGCGCAATGGCTCGCCAACGCGATGCGGGCGATCTCCGACGAAAGCTCGGTCAGCTCGCTGTTCGACTGAGCGATGATTCCGCGCCGCCGCTTCTTCTATCTCCGGCACGGCGAGACCGACTGGAACGCCCACGGCCGCGCGCAGGGCCGGTCGGACATCCCGCTCAACGGAACCGGCCGCGCGCAGGCGCGCGAGGCGGCTGCGCGCCTGGCCGGGCGCGGCGTCGGCAGGATCGTCGCGTCGCCGTTGGCGCGGGCACGCGAGC
>CAXUBM010000428.1:0-2377 GCA_964249235.1 uncultured Acetobacteraceae bacterium
CCGGCCCACCAGGCTCTCCATCTGGCCGAGCCCGCTGCTGTCGCCGTCCTCCACCGTGCGCAGGCTCGCCGTCAGCGTGCCGGCGGCCGCGTGCGCCCGCGCGATCTGCCCCGACAGCGGCGCCAGCTCGGCCGCGTCCGTCAGCCGCTCCTGCGCCGCCTGCTCGCGGATCGGCGAGCGCGCCGTCGTCACGTGCACGAACGCGCGCGCCGCCGCCGCCGCCGTTCCCTTCAGCGACGCGATCTGCGCGTCCACCGAGCGCACCAGCGGATGCTCCGGCGCGAAGCGCGCCAGGAGGTCGCTGCGCTGCCGCTCGAGGTCGACCAGCGCCGCACTGGACGCACCGGCGAGGTCGCTATGGTCGGTCTCCGTGCTGGTCTCGGTCGCCGGCAGGACCCCGATCGAACGGTCCAGAAACGCGATCCGCTCCGTCAGCACGCGCTGCCGGTCGATCAGTTGCCGCTCCTGGTCCTCGATTTCCGAGCGCCGGTCGATCAGCGTCCGACGCTGCTCGCCGGCGTCGTACACGCCCGCCCGCAGCGTCATCGCCGAGCGCTGCCGCTCCAGCGCGTCGAGGTCGGCGATGTCGGACGCCACCGCCGCCTGGTAGACGCGACTCGAGCCGCCGCCGTCGAACACCGCCAGATGCCGCTCGTTGTAGACGTCGAGAAAGGCGCGCAGCGTGGCCGCCGCCAGCAGGGGGTCGTGGTGGGCGAAGCTGACGTCGACGACATTGCTGATCTTGACCGCCTCGACCTTCAGCCTTCGACCGAACTGCTCCACCGCCGCGTCCATCGGCGTGCCCTGGGCGGGCGGCGAGGCCAGCAGATCCGGATAAAGCCGCCCCAGCCCGACACGGCGGATCACCGCCTCGACGCTGCCCCGATTGGTCATGATCTCGATTTCCGAGTTCACCGCCTCCTGCTTGGTCGTCTGCGGCGCCGACTGCACCGTCACCTGACCCTCCTCGCGCGCCAGGTACTCGCGCCCGGTCTTGACCATCACGCTTGCGGTCGCGGCGTAGCGCGGCGGCAGCAGCACGATCGCCAGCACCGCGAGCACCGGCGGCAGCAACCCCGCGCCGGCCAGCAGGAATCGTCGCCGCATCGCCACCAACGCCACCTCGCGCATCCCGACCGGCAGCACGCCCTCCCTGCCGAGGCCTTCCGTCGCAGCCATAGCTGACCCCTCCAACGCTGACCAAGCCATCTCGCACACGTAACGAATATCAGCAAGCACAAACGTGTTGACATCGTATCGAACGCTGACCACCATCCGGCCGCCGGCTGCCGCCGGTCATGGTTGTTGTCACGATGGTTGCAGAGCAGAAAACGGAGATTTGAGATGACGGCGTCAGAACCGACGCGCGCGTCGTCCGGCGACACGCGCCGTGTCCCCGCCCCCGGGCGCCGGGTCCTGATCCTGGTCGAGAACCTGCCGGTTCCGCCCGACCGTCGCGTCTGGCAGGAGGCGTGCGCATTGCGCGACGCCGGCTTCACCGTCAGCGTCATCTGTCCCAAGGGCAAAGGCTGGACGACGGGCCGCGAGGTCATCGACGGCATTCTCGTGCTCCGCCACGCGCTGCCCGAAGCCAGGGGCCGCCTCGGCTACGCGCTCGAATACGGCGCCGCCATCGCCGCCCAGACCGCGCTTGCCTGGCGCCTCTTCCTTTCCGAGGGCTTCGACGTCGTGCAGGCCTGCAACCCGCCCGACCTCCTGTTCCTCGTCGCCCTGCAGTTCCGCCCTTTCGGCGTGCGCTTCGTCTTCGACCACCACGACCTCGGCGTCGAACTCTTCCGGGTGAAGTTCAGCCGCTCGCGCCTGATGCTGCCGATCGTGCGGGCCTGCGAGCGCGCCAGCCTGCGCCTCGCTCACGCCGTGATCTCGCCCAACGAGATCTTCCAGGCGATCGACATGCGCATCGGCGGCAAGACCGCCGACCGCGCCACCGTGGTGCTCAGCGCTCCCGACCTCGGCCCGCAGCTCGCCACCCGGGCCGACCCGGCGCTCAAGGCCGGCCGCCCCTTCATGGCGCTGTACGTCGGTGTCATGGGCAGCCAGGACGGCGTCGACATCCTGCTCGAGGCCGCCGCCCACCTGCGTCACCGACGCGGCCGCGTCGACATACGATTCGTGCTCGCCGGCGACGGCCCCGAACGCCCGGCGCTCGAGGCGCTCGCCGCCTCGCTGGGCATCACGCAAGACGTCCACTTCCTCGGCTTCGTCACCGGCGAGGCGCTGTGGTCGGCACTCGCCACCGCCGATGTCGGCCTCTGCCCCGACCCGCGCAACGAGTTCAACGACAAGCTGACGATGAACAAATTGCTCGAATACATGGCGTTCGGCGTGCCCAGCCTCGCCTTCGACCTCGCCATGT
>CAXUBM010000429.1:0-2376 GCA_964249235.1 uncultured Acetobacteraceae bacterium
CCCCTCCCGCCGCCGCGGCATCCGTCGCGATCAGCGCGTGGGCGCCCCGCAGCATGGCTTCGAACGGGGCGGCCAGATGCGCTTCGTCCAGCAGCATTAGGCTGTCGACGCCCAGCAGCGCGGCGAGCTGCCGGGCCACCACCGCCCGGCTGCAATGCGCACCGAGCCTGCGATGGGCGGCCTCCGACATCTGGCGGTAGCGCACGCCGTCGCCGGTGGCGACCGCGTGCGCCTCGGCGAAGGCCGCGACCAGGGACGTCCAGTCGCTCCGCTGACGCCGAGTGCGGATCGCCTGACGCGGATCCTGCGGCCAGTGCGTCGGCTCGGTGGTCGAGCGGAGGAGAAAGCCGCAACTCTCGTCGACATAGTCCGCCATCGCGGTGTGCGCGGGCGAGATCGCGGGCGTGCCCGCGCTCATGAACTCCATCAGCGGCAGGCACTGGCCTTCGCCGTGCGACGTGTTCACGGTGACGTGCGTCGCACCGACCAGCGCCTCGTAGTCGCCATCCTCGAGGAAGCCGTCGATCAGCACCACGCGGCAGCTGAACGGCGCCAGCTTGGCGAGGTCCTCGACGATCGCCGCCAGCCCGTCGGCGCCTTCGGCATGCGTCAGCTTGAGCACCAGCGTCGCCGCCGGCTCGTTTCGGTTCGCCCACACGAAGGCCGAGATCATGTCGGACCAGTTCTTGCGGCCGTCCATCGGGTTGAAGACGGACGTATAAACGATGCCCGACAGAACGACGTCGCAACGTTCGTGCCGGTCGGCCGCGTGTCCCGGCAAATTCTGCCTGCCAATCGCGCGCCGCACGCTGGACCGGTAAGGCGTCAGATCGATCGCGCGCGTGTCGATCACCCGGCCGGTCACCGTCAGTGCCACGGCAGACTGCGCGATCGGACGCGCCGCGCGCCCCTGCGCCAGCGGCGCGAAGCGGTCCCAAACGGGCGCGGGTATGCAGCGCACGTCGAAGTCGGCGCCGAGTGTCGCGCGCGTGGTCGCGACCGTGAAGCTGCTGTGGGTGACGGCGCGGCCGAGTTCGCGCAGGACGCGGCGCCAGTCGTGCCGCCAATCCTGCCCCCAGACGTCGCTCGGAATGCTGTCGAACTCCCAGGCGAACACCGGGATCGTCGGACAGGCGAGCCCCACGGCCGTCAGATGCGGCGGCGTGAAGGACAGGAACACGCAGTCCTCGCCGAACCGCCGCGCGAGCGCCGCGATCGCGTCGACCTCGCGCTCCGGCTCGGCCACGTCGATCACGTGCCCGAACGTCTCCAGCACCGGCCGGAACGCCGCCAGCACGAAATAGTAGCTGTATTCGGGACAGCCGAGCTGCTCGACGATCGTCCGCCCCGTGGTCTGCGCGTGCACGATGATGATCACGCGAACGCCTCGTGCCCGAGTGCCTCGCGCAAGCCGGCCCCGACCGCCTCGTCCGAGCAGACGCGCCGCGTGGCGGCCGACGCCGCCCGGCTCATCGCGGCGTAGACCAGCGGATCCTCGCGCAGGACGCGGGCACTGCGTTCGAAGGCGTCGACCAGGCTGTCCCAGTGGATTCGATACCGCGTAGTCCTGAACAGGTCGCGCGTGTCGTGCGGCCAGACGTTGTGTTCCTCCGTGGCATCGACGGTGAAGGCGCATTCGGCCGTCACGTAGTCCGCCATGGCGGTGTGCGTCGGCGCGATCGCTGGCCGTCCCGCGCTCATGAATTCCATCAGCGGCAGGCAGAGACCCTCCCCGTGCGATGCGTTCACCACGATGTCGGTCGCGCGCACCAGTGCCTCGAGCGCGTCGTCCGCCAGCCAGCCGCCGATCGCCACCACGCGGCAACTGAACGGGGCCAGCCGCGCCAGCAGGTGCTCCAAAGGTGCCACGAAATCGACCGGGTCGTGGTGGGCGAGCTTGAGCACCAGCGTGGCGGCGGCATCGTCGCGCAACGCCCAGACGAACGCCGAGACGATGTCGGTCCAGTTCTTCCGCCCGTCGAACGGATTGAGCACGCTTGTCCAGACCGCGCCCTCGAGCCGCAGCATCGTGGCCGGTGGCGTCGTCACCGGCGGCTCGGGCGGCGGCGTTGGCGGTGGCGGTGGTGGCATTGGTGGAAGTGGCGGTGGTTGCGGCAGCGACACGGGCGCCCAGTCGGCAGGCGGGCAGGCGACGGGCCGGGCGCGCACCGCGGCGGGCCGAAGCAGCCGCCTCGCCCGGAGTGTCGCCCGATAGGAACTGCGCGCCGACCGCCCCGCCCGCGACAGCAGCCAACGCCCGGGGCCGGGCAGGCGCTGGTGCAGCGTGGCCCGGTAGCCGAGCCGGAGACAGTGGATCGCCAGCGAGAGATGTTCGCGCGGCCCGGGCTCGGCGACCGGCGCGGGTGGCGCCGCAGC
>CAXUBM010000430.1:0-2375 GCA_964249235.1 uncultured Acetobacteraceae bacterium
CCTTCGGCGGAGGCGGTGCCGAGGTCGGTGCGCCAGAGGCCGACATTGCTGGGGTCCTCGACCTGGGCGTCCATGTCGACGAGGCCGGCGTAGCCGGCGGATCTCCAGTTGGCGCGCATGGTGGTGTTGTATTGTTCGCGCTGGTACTCGATGGGGGTGGTGGTCTGGCCGGGGGTCTTGGTGCCGAAGACGAGGGTGCCGCCGGAGGCTTGGCCGCCGGTGGCGGCGGCGGAGAAGGTGACGGTGTTGGCCGACACCGTGACGGTGGTGCCGTCGGGAAACACGGGCAGGCCGTTGGAGGCGGCGACCAGCTCGCCGTTCTGGATGCCGGAGGCCGAGGTGAGGGCGACCGAGGTCTGGCCGGGGGAGATGGCGGCACTGGTGGTGGTCTGCTGCTGGACGAGGAACTGGCCGGCGGCGGTCGCCCAGCTGTCCTGGCTGGCGGTGGTGGGCGGGCAGGTGAAGGCCCAGACGCGGATGCCGGCGGCCTCGAGGGGTTGAGCCAGCGCGAGGAGGCTCGCTTCGACGCTGGCGGCGGTCTGGGGATTGCCGGAGGCGTTGAGGTCGTTGCGGTTGTACTCGAGCAGGACGTCGGTGGCGCCGATCTCGGCGGCGGCCTGTTGCAGGAGCTGCGGGCGGTTGACGAGCTGCAGCGCGGTGGTGGAGCCGCGGGCGATCGAGGCCCAGGGGACGGCGTTGCCGAGGCTGCGCTCGATGTAGCCCATGCGGCCGTAGCCGTCGGCGGCGTCGCCGGTGCCGGCGGCGATGCTGTCGCCGACGATCAGGACGGAGGCGGTGGGGACGCTGACCTGGCCGAGCACGGTCCAGGGGGTGAAGTAGCCGCCGCCGGAGTTGCTGGGGACCGCCTGGTCCATGGTGTGGTCGGGCATGGCGGCGGTGGTGCGCTGGCTGCCCTCGCCGGCGAGGCGGGTGGAGCCGGACGACGGCGAGGGGTAGTCGCCGACGAGGAAGCCGGCCGTGCTGGCCTGCCAGGAGCCGCGGACGAAATACTCGGTGAGCGGGGGCAGCGAGATGCCGATCGGGTCGGAATCGATGAAATGGTCGGCGGGCGCGATGGTGGCGGTGCGGAGCGAGCCGAAGGTGGCGCCGTAGTTGCGGCCGGTCACGGTGATGATCTGGCCGGCGGTCAGGGCGGCGGTGGTGCTGGTGTTGCCGGCGAGGTTGGTGAAGGTGAAGGCGTAGCCGGTGAGGTTGCTGGCGACGTAGGTGGGCACGATCGAGGCGATCCAGCTGCCGGAGGGGATGCCGGTGGCGGCGACGCCCATGCCGACGGTCAGCGCGTTGCCGGGGCTGGCCATGGCGATCTGGACCGGGATCTGGGTGGCGCCCGAGGCGGTGGCGGCGTTGACGACGACGGAGAACTGCGTCGACGGAAGGCTGACGGCGGCGGTGCCGGTGAAGGTGGCAACGCGGTCGACGACGCCGTTGTTGGAGATGTCGTCGGCCATGTAGCTCAGGCGCAGGGCGCGGACGCCGCCGACGCCGGGAATGAAGCAGGCGCTGACGTCGAAGATGAAGGAGTCGGTGCCGTCGTAGGAACCGGAACCGATCGGTCTGCCGCGGCCGCAGACAGGGACCCAGCGCTGGGTGGCGTTGACGGAGACGTTGGTCGGCGTCACCGGCGGCGGGGCGTTGGAGCCGGCGAAGGCGGTGGCTGCGACGAGGCTCGGGAAGGTGGCCGCGAAGCCGAGCCGGCGCATTACGGGTAGCTCTCCGCGCGGTAGCTGATGGAGCCGGAGGACGGGATGCAGCTGATGGCGGCGGAGGGGACCCAGGCGGGGGTGTCGCGCTCGTAGAAGCCCTGGGCGTAGACGATGAAGGCGGCGTTGGTGGCACTCGGGGTGGAGCCGTCGTCGGTGCAGTAGAGGCTGGCGCCGGGGGCGGAGGCGAGGTTGACGACGGTGAAGTGGAGGCGGTTGACGTTGGCGCTCTCGGCGGTCAGGACGGTGGCGGCGGTGGTCAGGGTGCCGGTCGAGGAGGCGGGTGCGCCGGTGATGCCGGAGGAGACGGTCTTGAGGGGTGCGGCGAGTGCCGCGGCGACAGTGCTGTCGGTGACGGCGACGTTGCCGGAAATCGAGACGGTTCCGCCCACGGTCAGGGTGCCGGACTGAAGCTTGTACATGGCCGAGAGCCAGCCGATGATGCCGGCGCCGCCGGAGGGCATGGTGACGGCGGTGATCGGCGTGCCGTCGAACGTGTCCTGGATGTAGAGCGGATTGCTGGCGGAGACCGCCGAGCCGGACTGGACGGGGTAGACGGGCCAGGCGTTGGCGGCGCTGTTGGGATTGCCCTGGGCGTTGCTCGACGCGCCGCCGCTGGCGCAGCCGGTGATGCAGTCGACCTTGAGATTGCCG
>CAXUBM010000431.1:0-2367 GCA_964249235.1 uncultured Acetobacteraceae bacterium
GGCGTGGTCCCGGACCCAGGGCAGGCGGGTGAGCGGGGACTCGGCGCCGAGCACCAGGTCGACGAGCACGCGGGCGGCGAGGTTGGTGGCGGCGACGCCCGAGCCGACGTAGCCGCCCGCGTCGCCGAGGCCGCGGGCGGGATCGAACTCGAGCGAGCCGAGGCGGACGGGACGATCGTTCTCCGCCGGCGCCGGCGGAGCGATGCGGCGGAGCAGGGCACGCAGGCGCAGCAGGAGGACGCGGGGCTCGAAGGGCTTGCCGAGATAATCGTCGGCGCCGGCCTCGAAGCCCTCGATCTGGTCCTCGGGGGCGCCGCGGGCGGTGAGCAGAAGGATCGGGATGTCGGACTGGGCGGCGCGCAGCGCGCGGGTCAGGGCGACGCCGTCCTCGCCGGGCATGGTGACGTCGAGCACGATGGCGTCGGGCTGGACGGCGCCGAGACGGGCCCGGGCGTCGGCCGCGTCGATGGCCGCGGTGACGCGAAAGCCCTGCTCGGACAGGTAGCGCTGCAGGAGGGCGCGCAGGCGCTGGTCGTCGTCGACGACCAGGACGTGCGCGCCCTCGCTCATCTCTCGACCGAGCCTTCGTCGGTCAGGCCGGCGAGCACGCGGCGGAAGCCGTCGACGGCGGCAACACCGGCTTCGCTGAAGGCGGTGACGAGGAGGTCGCGCTGGCGGACGAAGAGGCGGCGCTCGAGGTCGCGACCGGTGGCGGTCAGCGCCAGGTGTTTCTGGCGCTTGTCGGCGGCGCCGCGCGTGTGCTCGACGAAGCCGCGCTCGACGAGCTCGCCGAGCACACGGGCGAGGCTCTGCTTGGTGATGCGCAGCAGGGCGAGGAGCTCGGTGACGGTGATGCCCTGGCGGGCACCGATGAAGTAGAGCACGCGATGGTGGGCGCGGCCGAGGCCAAGCTCCTCGAGCACGGGGTCGGCGGCACCGGTAAAGTCGCGGTAGGCGAAGAAGAGAAGCTCCTGGGCACGGCGAAGCTGCTCCTCGCGGAGAAACAGAAGGCTCTGGCCGGCGCCCTCCTGGAGCGGGGGTGGTTGTCGAGTCGCAACCCTGATGACCATCGGAACAGGATATGTCAGTTTCGTTGACTTATCAAAGTGGTTCGCTAGTCTTTGCGGACTGACGCGCTAGGAAGGATGCGGCCATGGCACTGGTGCCGTTCGATGATCGGGATGGGCAGATCTGGTGGGATGGCAAGCTGATCGCGTGGCGCGAGGCCAAGCTGCACGTGCTCAGCCATGGGCTGCACTATGGCAGCGGCGTGTTCGAGGGGGCGCGGGCTTACGGCGGAAACATCTTCCGGCTGCGGGAGCATAGCGAGCGGCTGGTGCGGTCGGGGCGGCTGCTGGGGTTCGAGATCCCGTTCGACATCGAACAGATCGATCAGGCGTGCATCGACACGCTGCGAGCCAATCGGCTGGCGAATGCCTACGTGCGGCCGCTGGCCTGGCGCGGCTCCGAGCAGTTGGCGGTGGCGGCGCCGCTCGCGACGATCCATTTCATGGTCGCGGTTTGGGAGTGGCCGAACCTGTTCGGATCCGACCGGATGCGCGGGATCTCGCTCGCGATGGCGCCGTGGAAGCGGCCGCATCCGGAGACGGCGCCGGTGCAGGCGAAGGCAACCGGCGGCTACATCACCGGAACCCTGTCGAAGCATGCGGCGGAGAAGGACGGGTTCACCGACGCGCTGATGCTCGACTGGCGCGGACAGGTCGCGGAGGCGACGGGAGCGAATATCTTCTTCGTCTTCGACGGCAAGCTCCATACGCCGGTGCCGGACTGCGCGCTGGACGGGATCACCCGCAAGACGGTCATCGCATTGGCGCGCCAACGTGGGCTGACGGTGACCGAGCGGGCGATCATGCCCGAGGAGATGGCGTCGGCCGACGAAGTGTTCGTGACCGGGACGGCGGCGGAGGTGACGCCGGTGCGGCGGATCGGGGAGCTCGAATTCAGGAGCGGGCCGATCACGGCGGCGCTGCATGGGGATTACGAGGCGCTGGTGTACATGCAGCCGGACGAGGTGACGCATCGGTTGGCGGCATAAGGCCGGGGCTCTGCCCTGAAGCCGCCGGGGCCGGCGACCCAAGACCTGCGTTCACGAGTGGTCGTGTCGGGCAGATCCGGGGGCGCAGCCTCCGGTAGGGCTCGGGGCAAAGCCCCGACCTTGCCTTGATCAGGGCGTTGGCGCGGGCGGTCAGGCAAGCGGCCGACCCGGCATTCCTGCGCGTTCTCGCATTGAGTGCCGTGCTGGCGGCACTCTGCTTCGCGGGGCTGGCCGGGGCGGTCGGGTGGGGGCTGCACGACGCGCTGGCACGCTGGGGGTGGCTCGCGGACGCGGTGGCGGCGCTCGGTGGC
>CAXUBM010000432.1:0-2362 GCA_964249235.1 uncultured Acetobacteraceae bacterium
TCGGTGATGTTCACACCACCCACCGAGACCTGGACGTGGTACCGGCCCAGATCGGTCGCGATCATCGCCGCGATCTCGCCGGCCACCCGGGCGCGCTCCGTGATCAGCTCCTGCGCGTCGTACCGCGAGATCACCGCCTTCATGTCGTTGGCCACGATCGGCGCGATGATCGTGCTGGCCAGGCCGGCGCCGGTCCTGAAGTTCTGGTACACCACGTCCGCGAAGTCCGGACTGATCGTCCAGGTCACCGCGGTCCGCGTCGTCACGTTCTGCTGGTCGTGCGTGGCCGCCGTCTCCGTGGTCTCGGAGGTATGCGGCTGCACGCTGATCTCGTGGATCTCCGAGACGAACGGCACGCGCACATGCAGGCCGGGCTGCAGCGGATCGTGCTGGATCGCCCCGAACACCGTCTGGACCCCGATATACCCGGCCGACACGGCATAGAACGGGTTCAGGATCGCCCCGCAGATCAGCAGGGCGGCGATGCCGGCGCCCGCCGCGACCAGGGTCCGGCGCAGGCGCGCCGTCCTGTCGGGCAAGGGTCTGAAGCGGATGGGAGGCGCACTCATGCCGGTCTCCGGTCGGAACGGCGGGCATCATAGCGCGGCCGCCCGGCCCGCGGCGTCGGCCGTCGGCCCGGCCGAAAAACCGCCCGTCGCGGCCATCGATGCTCGAGCAACGCTGGCCCGGCGGCCGGCGAGCGCCTGCGGCTGGCCCGCACCAGCCTCGGCCGGTGCACCGGCAGGGCGTCGCCGGCGCTGATCGGCATGCTCGAACTGGCGCGCGACTACAAGCAGCCGTAGCGCCTCGCGGCGACCAAGACAGAACAGCCTGCCACCGACATGGTGGCAGGCTGTTTTTCGTTTGGACCGAGACGTCAGAACCAGTCGGAGTAGCCCACCGCCTGCAGCACGCCCGTGACACAGCAGCTGCAGGCGTTCACCAGAAACGCCGCCGCGAGCCCGGCGTAGAAATCGATGAGGATGATGCCGACCCCATAGGCGAACACGATCGCCACCCTGCGCACAGTCCAGGATGGTCGAGGCCTCGGATGCCGGCGAGAGCTGTCGACGTTTACGATCGTCACGCCCGCGAGCAGGATCGACGAAATCAGGGTGACGACGGGACGGGGCGGCGTCGTGGCGTAGGTGAGCAGGGCGAGCACAACGAAGACGAAGCTCCCCAAGAAGGCCGGAAGCAGCGGTTCTTTCGCTTGTCTGCGCGCGTGAGTCATGGATACGCGGTCAGACCGTCTGGTTGCGATACGGCCACAGACGAGCAGCGATGATCACCCAGGTGATCAGCATTGCCGAAGGGCCGCCGGCTCGGCCAAACAGCAGGCCGGCGGCAATCCAAAACAGCCCTTGGACCAGCACCACCTTGGTGGACAGCCGCGGGGCCAGAATGCGCCGTAGATGCAGGCGTCGTGAAAGACCCTCTGACGCGATCAGGATGGCGCCCCCAACGATCAGCCAGAGCAGAAACGGCAGCAGCGGCGCCCTGGTAATCCTGAGCGCCGCGAAGATGGCCAACCATACACCAAGGCAGAGCATCGGCAGCACCGACACGACAATGAGGCGTCTCTCAACCATTAGAAAAATGCTTCTCGAGCTCCTGGGGCGTCATGGAAGACTTGAGCTCACTCGGCATCAAGCCGCTGGCCGGCTGTAGACCGCGCCGATGCGGACGGCGATCAGCGCGTTGATCAGTATAATTGCAAACACCGCCGACGTAGCCCGCCGAAAGCCACCACCCGCGACCATCACGCCGAGCCAAGCGGCGCCCGCGAGCGGATACAGCAGGACGCCGCTGTAGACCCACCATAGGCGACTTGGAATGTGGATGCGCGGCGCCTGAGCCATGGGGTATTTCCATCTGACACAGGCGACGGCGACGGCTGGGATGAGGCCGTAGATGAATGAGAAGACCGGTAGCAGTGAAAGAACGAGGCACACTGCTACCGACAGCGAAAAGACAGCCGAAAGCGTGCTTTCCGCAACAACCTCGACGGTCTTGTCAGACGGCATGGGGGAAATACGTCGCCAGGGCGTGGGCGTTCATATAGGGCTTGAATGCGTTCAGCATCGCGGCGCTGGGCTTGAAGCCCGGCGTCATCGTCACTCGACGGCACGCTGCCGCGGCGGCCGAGCGGCTCAGGAGGTCGTCGTCCGTCGGCACAGTATCCGTTCCTTGGACCCTCGGATTGGAACGCGGGATCGTAGCGTCATCGAGACGACCGCCGTCAACGGATTTCCTGTCGGTCGTAGCATCGACGAAACCTGGCGACGTTCTGATACCGGCTCGGCCCGCCCGCGGTCCGTCCGGACGGCCGCTGACGCTGTCGCCCACAAACCGCATCTTG
>CAXUBM010000433.1:0-2352 GCA_964249235.1 uncultured Acetobacteraceae bacterium
CCGCCTCGGCCAGCCGCTCCTTGAACGACGAGAACCCCGCCCCGCCCTGCTCGCGCAGGACCTCGTCGAGGCCCACCCCCGTCACGGTGGCCATGATCTCCACCAGGTTGCGCGCCTCCGGCCGCCCTTGCAGCCCCGCCCGATCCGACGGCAACGGCTCCGGATCCGTCCGCGCCCGCCTGATCTTGGCGGCGATCTCGTCGTCGCTGTCCGTCAGGTTGATCCGGCTCTGATCCGACGGGTCCGACTTCGACATCTTCTTCGTCCCGTCCCGCAGGCTCATGATCCGCGCCCCCTCCGCCCCGATCAGCGCCTCCACCATCGGGAAGAACTCCAGCTCGTAGTCGTGATTGAATTTCTGCGCGATGTCGTTGGTCAGCTCGAGATGCTGCCGCTGGTCGTCACCCACCGGCACCGCGGTGGCGCGATACGCCAGAATGTCCGCCGCCATCAGCACCGGGTACACGTACAGCCCCGTGCTCGCCGCCTCGCGATCCTTTCCCGCCTTGTCCTTGAACTGCGTCATCCGGTTCAGCCACCCGATCCGGCACACGCAGTTCAGCAGCCACGCCAGCCGCGCATGCGCGCTCACCGCCGACTGGTTGAACAGCACCGCCTTGTCCGTATCCAGCCCGCAGGCCAGCATCGCCGCCACCATCCCGCGCACCCCCGCCCGCAAGGCGGCCGGCTCCTGCCAGGTCGTGATCGCATGCAGGTCGACGACGCAGAACAGGCACTCGTCGCTCTCCTGCAGTGCCACCCAGTGCCGCATCGCGCCCAGGTAATTGCCGATCGTGGGGACGCCCGAAGGCTGGATGCCGGATAGAATGCGACGCATGAGCCCCTTAGACGTGCCGGTCGCCACCCGGTCAAGCCGCATCCCCAACCGGCGCAACGCGCTGATCCGCGCGCTCCGCCGCGGCCCGATCCCCGTGTGGCTCCCCGTGCTGCTCGGCTTCCTGACCGCCGTCGGTCCCCTCTCCACGGATGCCTATCTCCCGGCCTTTCCCGCCATCCAGCAGGCCCTGCATGGCGGCTCCGGCAGCGCACAGATCACGCTTGCCACCTGGTTCGCGGGGCTCGCCGTCGGCCAGATCGTCCAGGGCCCGCTGTGCGACCGCTTCGGCCGCCGCATGCCGCTCCTGCTCGGCACCGTGCTCTTCACCGCCGCCTCCGCCGGCTGCGCGACCGCCGGCAGCATCCTCTCCCTCTCGATCTTCCGCTTCCTCGCCGCCCTCGGCGCGTCCGCCTCCATGGTCGTGCCGCGCGCCATCGTGCGCGACCTGCGCGACGGTCACGAAGCCCGCCGCCTGATGGCCCAGCTGATCCTGGTCATGGGCGCGGTCCCCATCCTGGCCCCCTCGCTCGGCGGCGTGCTCCTCGTGGTCGCCTCCTGGCGCGTCATCTTCTGGATCGCGGTGGCCTACGGCGTGCTGGCCTTCGTCGCGGTGTGGCGCCTGCTGCCCGACACGCTCGCCGCCGAACTGCGCATCCGCGTCGATCTGGTCACGCAGATCACCCGCTACGCCGGCATCTTCGTCGAGCGCGGCTTCATCACCAATGTCGGCATCGGCGGCATGGCGCTGTTCGGCCTGTTCGCCTATCTCGGCGGCTCGCCCGCCGCCTACGTCCACCAGTACGGCCTCACCCCCGCCCAGTACGCGCTCGCCTTCAGCGCCAACGCCGCCGTCTATATCGGCAGCGCCCAGCTAGGCGTCCCGCTCACCGCCCGCTTCGGCGTCGACGCCACGCTGCGCTTCGGCGCCACCCTCTTCGTCTTCACCAGCGCCCTGCTGCTCGGCATCGCCCTGAGCGGCGTCGGCGGCCTGCCCGCCCTGCTCGCCGCCATCGGCTGCAACATGGTGTGCATGGGCCTGCTCGGTCCCGTCGCGCCCACTGCCGCCCTGTCCCGCCACGCCGCCCACGCCGGCAGCGCCTCCGCTCTCCTCGGGACCCTGCAGTTCCTCCTCGGCGCCGGCGCCTCCACCCTCGTCGGCGTGCTCGACGACGGCACCGCCCGCCCGCTCGCCGCCCTGATGGTCGTGGGTGCGATCTGCGCCAAGCTCGCCGAGCGGCTGCGGCCGAAAGAGAAGGCAGGGCAGGGGCGCCGCCCTTGACCCGCTGGGGTCGAGACCCCAGGCCCCCGTGACCGGCAGGCCGCGCGCGGCCTGCCGGGTGTTAGAGAGTTCGTAATGCGGAAGGAGCAAAGTGCGACAGCCGCTTGACGACGACCCTCTCTTCAACCCACGGCGGCCTGGAGCCACGTATGTTTCGCTTCTCTCCCGGGTCCGCATCGCGTGCCGAGGCCACATTGGCAGCCGTCAGCAAGGCGCAGGCGGTGATCGAGTTCGA
>CAXUBM010000434.1:0-2351 GCA_964249235.1 uncultured Acetobacteraceae bacterium
CGATCGAGCGGACGGCGCCGCTTCGCTACCCGGCGCTGAGCGAGACGGCGCCGTCGACGGCGTCGGCTTGGCTGTCCGACGCGGGACAGGTGCTGCAGGTCGCCTTCGAGCTGCCCGGCACTCGACACGAGGCGCGGGCGACGATCAAGCTGGTGGGCTGCCGGTAGGACGAGCGGGCAAGGGGCTGCCCCTTGGACCCTACCAAAGCTCGGTGTCCGGGATCCGGGGTTCGGCCCCAGAGGGTCGAGGGCGGCGCCCTCGCCTTCCGCCCCGGCGGAGAGGTAACTTCGCGGAACAGAAACTGGAGGACGGATGAAGGCGATCTATCTGCCGCGCAGCTTGCGGATCGGGGGCGGCGCGGTCGTGATGCTGCCGGACGCCTTGGAGCAGGCGGGACTGTCGCGGCCGCTGCTGGTGACAGACCCGTTCATCGCCGAGAGCGGGGTGCTGGCGCGGGTGCGCGGCCTGCTGGACGGCGCGCGGATCGAAAGCGGGGTGTTCGCGGGCGTGGTGCCGGATCCGACGGTGGCCTCGGTGGCAGCGGCGCTGGCGACGCTGCACGAGGGCGAGCATGACTGCGTGATCGGCGTCGGCGGCGGCAGCTCGATCGACACGGCGAAGATGGTCGCGGTGATGGCGCGGCACGAGGCGACGCCGCAATCGCTGCGGTTTCCGCACGTGCAGGACGAGCCGGGCCTGCCGGTGGTGGCGATCCCGACGACGGCGGGGACGGGGTCGGAGGCGACGCGAGTGACGGTGATCACCGACGAGGCGACCAACGAGAAGATGATGTGCCTCGGACTTGCCTATCTGCCGACGATCGCGATCGTCGACTTCGAGCTGACGCTGTCGAAGCCCTGGCGGCTGACGGCGGATACGGGACTGGACGCGCTGACGCACGCGATCGAGGCGTACGTGTCGCGGCAGGCGAACCCGTTCAGCGACGGGCTGGCGCTGAGCGCGATGGGTCGGATCTGGCGGCACCTGGAGACGGCATGCCGGGAGCCGGAGAACCGGCTTGCACGCGAGCAGATGATGCTGGGAGCCACCGAGGCGGGGATGGCGTTCTCGAACGCGTCGGTGGCGCTGGTGCACGGGATGAGCCGGCCGATCGGGGCGCATTTCCACGTCGCGCACGGGTTGTCGAACGCGATGCTGTTGCCGGCGGTGACGGCCTGGTCGATCTCGGGCGCGGAGGCGCGGTATGCGACGTGCGCGCGGGCGATGGGGATCGTGGGGCCGGGCGAGGCAGACGCGAACGCGGCGGCGGCGCTGGTGGCGGCGTTGCGGGAGCAGAACCGGATGCTCGAGGTGCCGACGCCGCGGCGTTACGGGATCGAGCCGGAACGGTGGTCGACGCGGGTGGGAATGATGGCGACGCAGGCGATCGCGTCGGGGTCGCCGGGGAACAACCCGCGGATACCCGAAATCGAGGAGATCGTGACGCTGTATGGCGCGGTGTTCGACGAGACTTGAGACGGTCAGGTTCGGGGAGAGGGTCAGATGGAACTGGTTCGGCACGCGATCGGCGCGACGTTGACGGCGGGGCACGGGACGCGGCGGTCGGACGTGTTCGAACCGAGCCGCGGGACGGTGGCGCGGCAGGTGGTGTTGGGAACCGGTCGGGACGTCGACGACGCGGTGGCGGCGGCGGCCGGCGCGTTTCCCGGCTGGGCGGCGACGACGCCGCTGGTCCGGGCGCGGGTGATGTTCAAGTTCCGCGAGCTGCTCGATGGGAATGCCAAGGAGCTCGCTTCGATCATTACGGCCGAGCACGGGAAGGTGTTTTCGGATGCGTTGGGCGAGGTGACGCGCGGGATGGAGGTGGTGGAGTATGCCTGCGCGATCCCGGAGCTGCTGAAGGGAGACTTCACCGAACAGGCCGGGCGGGGGATCGACGCCTACACGATGCGACAGCCCCTGGGGGTCTGCGCGGGGATCACGCCATTCAATTTCCCGGTGATGGTGCCGTTGTGGATGCTGCCGATGGCGGTGGCATCGGGAAACTGCTTCATCCTCAAGCCTTCGGAGCGGGATCCTTCGGCCTCACTGATGCTGCTCGACCTCTTGCGGCGGGCGGGACTGCCGGAGGGGGTCGTGCAGGTGGTGCACGGCGACAAGGAGGTGGTGGACGCGATCCTTGCGCATCCCGGGATCGCGGCGGTGAGCTTCGTCGGCTCGACGCCGATCGCGCGCTATATCCAGCAGACCGGGGTCGCGCACGGCAAGCGGGTGCAGGCGTTGGGAGGTGCGAAGAACCACGCGGTGGTGATGCCCGATTGCGACCTCGACAAGACCGTGGACGCGCTGATGGGGGCCGCCTACGGATCGGCCGGAGAGCGGTGCATGGC
>CAXUBM010000435.1:0-2345 GCA_964249235.1 uncultured Acetobacteraceae bacterium
TGGCGAACAGGCACAGTCCCTGGCCGTCCCAGAACAGCACCTTGAGCAGATCGCCACAGTGGGTTTCATAATGCCGCTCCTCGTCATATCCCGGGTAGCTGGATGAGGTTACCGTATTGATAATCCTCATAGATCTTCGGCCTTCGCTCGACGACGCGCTGCACCCCTAAGCGGACGACTTCCGAGGTGAGGGCCTCGACGGGGACCAACCATTGAGCACCCCTCATGGCTTGGCTCGCGGGCAGGATGCCCTTGAGCGCGAGGCTCTTGGCAGAGCCGACGCATATACCGAGTTGCGCAGCAGCTTTCGCCAAGCTGACCATCGGGGCGCCGGCATCGTCCGGGTTGTACTCGGCCAAGCCCAGGCGTTCGCGCATCTCGCGCACCCGGACTGTCGTCCAAGTCTCGCCGTCGCCCGTCTTGCACCGCATCCTGTTGAGCGACACAGCAAGCTCGCGATCCGGCCAATGCCCGGCGAGTTCGCGGAGCGCATCAACCGCCGATGGCGCGATGTCACCGGGATATCGGCCGGTCTTTACTCTAGGCACCCGGACCTCGGTATGGCGCCCTCCAGTCCAGTGGATCAGCAGCACCGCTTCATTGGCGGCGTCGTCCAGGTCACAAACGATCTCCTGCACCAGGATGTGGAGGAGGCGCTGCTTGATGGCCGTGTCGGCGGACGGTGTGTTCCACGCCGCCGGCAGATCGTGCGCCAGCTTGAACAGCTGCGCGCGGTCGATGGCTGGCTTCGTCGCCGAAGCGGCATGCAGATCATCACGCCTTTGCTCAAGTTGGCTCACGCGTTCCAATGCACCATTCCAGCGGCCCTCGAGTTCTCGGGCAACATGGCGTTTGGCCGGGTCCACAAGTTCGTATCTGCGTGCAGCGAGTGACGCCTCATAGCGGGCCGCTTCCAGTTCCCGCTCGATCGCCGCAGCAATCTCCTGGTGCGATCGGTCGACTTGGTGGGCTGCGAATAGCGCCGCTTCCACTGCACGGCCTGACACCGCGTCGAGTATCTGCAAGGCAACCGCGCGGTCGATGCGCAGGCCGCCGATCCCGATGCACAATCCTGCCCCGACATGGGCATCGTCACCGCGACATTGGTAGCGATGGGCATGGCCCTTCGCCTGGCCATAGAACACCCGCATCATCCGCCCACAGCGTCCGCAGCGCATCAGCCCGGTCAGGAGTGCCCGCCCGCCGCGGGCCGACTTGCGCGCGCAGTTCTTCTTCATGTGCGCATTCTCGAGCAAGAGCCGCTGATTGTCCTCGTAGTCTTGCCAGCTGATAAAGCCCGCATGGTTGTCGCACAGCAGGACGTTCCACTCCTCTCGCGGCTTGTCGAACCCACTGACCTTACGGGCCCTGCCATCGACGATGCGCGTTCGCTGGGTCTTCCGGCCGAACGCATAAGCACCGGCATAAAGCGGGTTGTGCAGGATCTGCATGACGCTGTGATAAGCCGGAGCTTTCCAGATCAGTTTATAGACATCAATGTTGCGCAGAACGACTGGCATTTTGAGGTCGGCTGATCGCAGCCACAAGAACACCTGGCGCGCGCTTCCCAGTTCACGGAATTTGGCGAACACAAGACGCACCATCTCGACCACATGTTCGTCAGGATCGAGATTGATCTTGCCAGCCTCGCTCCAGCTGAATCCCGGCGGCAGCATGAAGCGATATTCCCCGCGGCGCGCCTTGGAGTCGCGGGCGGCGATGCCGCGCTGTCGCAGCAGGCTCAGCTCGTATTCAGACATCGTGCCCTTCAGCCCGAGCAGCAGGCGATCGTTGACGAGTCGCGGATCATAGGCGCCATCAGGGTCGATCACCAACGCGCCGGCCAGCGCACACAGGTCGATCAGATGGTGCCAGTCACGCCCGTTACGGGCCAGACGTGAAGCCTCGATGCAGTAGACCGCCCCCACGTTGCCCGAGCAGACCATGGCCACCAGCCGCTCGAACCCGGGCCTGTGGGTGCTACCAGACCCGGACCGCCCGAGGTCGTCGTCAATCACCGTCACCGCCAGAAAGCCGGCACTCTGCGCCGCTCCCGCAAGATCATATTGACGGCGCTGGCTCTCCAGGTTGCCCATGACCTGCGACATCGTCGACTGGCGAACGTAGACCACGGCAGAGCGGCCCAGATGGTCAGGCGTGATCTTGGCGCTCATGACCGTCCCCCTTCGCCATCGTCGCCTCGATCCCCGAGGCCGCCAGCAGGAGATCGGCCAGCGCGCCCAGCAGTCCTTCCGGGTTGCCGGTGATCACTGGGAGTGGCCGCGTCGGGTGCTCCAGTTCGAGGGCAAACTGCCCCCGATTGTGGGGTAGACTTCTTGGCACGC
>CAXUBM010000436.1:0-821 GCA_964249235.1 uncultured Acetobacteraceae bacterium
CTGATCATCGCCGTGGCGACGGGGAAGGCGGCCCCGAAGCCCAGCCCGGTGACGAAGCGGCAGGCGATGAACATGGAGGGCGTGGTCGCTGCGGCGCAGGCCAGGGTCATCAGCCCGAACACGGCCACCGAGGACACGAGCGTGGGCTTGCGGCCGTAGCGGTCGCCGGTCCAGCTGCCGACCAGGGTGCCGACCAGCATGCCGAACAGGGCGGCGGCGAGCAGCGGCGCGAAATGCGGCTTGGTCAGGCGCCACTCGAGCATCAGCTTGGGCGCCGAAAAGGCCGCCAGCAGAAGATCGACGCCGTCCAAGATCATCACGCCGGTCAGCATCGCGACCACGCCGCGTTGCATCCCGCCGATGGGGGCGGCGTCCAGCACGTCTCGATAACGGGTCGGCATGGTTTGTCCTTATCCGGGCTTCAGACCGAGACGCCGGCCTCTCGGGATATCCCAAGGGTGGACACAGCCCAGCCGACTGGAACGGTCGACGGCGCCGCTCGCGTGCGGGCTGCTCCTCACCATACGGCTCGCTCTTCGGCGCGCGGATCCAGCATCATGAAGGCCGGATCGTTGAAGTACATCGTGGCGCGCGTTTCCCGGTCGTACGGCGGCCAGGCCGGAAGTCGCCCCGTACCGGGATCGCCCGAGCGGGCGAACGCCGCCCAGGCCCCGCTCATCTGGCGCGAGACTTCGAAGCGCGCGGGGTCGTCACCCAAAATGGGGTGCTCGGGGTGGGCGAAGACCAGCGGCAGATCCAGGATGTGGGGCGTCTTGAACTTGCCGCCGTGGACGTCGGTCTCGAAGGCCAGGACGTACATG
>CAXUBM010000436.1:831-2340 GCA_964249235.1 uncultured Acetobacteraceae bacterium
CATGTACACCGGCGCGCCGTGCTGCCCGGCCTTCATCTCCGCCAGTTGGATCGCCTTGCGGCGGAAGATGAAGTCGGTCGTGACGGCCAGCAGGAGTTCGGTCGCGCCGGCGCCGGGCCTGCCTGTTTCATAGACGCCCAGGATGCGCTCGCTGTCGGCCCCGAGCATCCCTCGCAGCATGCCCTTCATCTGCCCAGCCTGCATCTCGTACAGGCCCGGCAGGGCGGCGAAGAAGAAGCTCGTCTCCGTCGCGCAGGTGCCGATCAGGAGCGGCACGTCGAAGCCCAGGGGGAAGGTTCCCGCGTCGAAGCTGTCGTGGGACAGCGTGACGCCGTCGACGAAGGGCTCGAACTCCGCGGCGGGCTTGCCGCTCGGCGGTGCGAAGAGGTTCGGCATCAGGCGGATCTGGGCCTCCACCAGGCGCTCGGGCTCGATATCGAGTAGCTTGTCGAGGTCTTCGAGGCCGAGCCCCAGTTCCGAGATGAGAGCGTTGGCGCCGTCGGCCGACTGTTCGGGAGACTGCGCCAGCAACTGGGCGCCGCTCTGGATGATCGCCTTGTGGAACAGGCCCTTCGCCTGCGGCATGGCGAGGAGGACGGAGACCTTCAGCCCGCCGCCGGACTCGCCGAAGATGGTGACGTTGTCGGGATCGCCGCCGAAGACGTCGATGTTGGCTCGGACCCAATGCAAGGCGTCCACAAGGTCGAGCAGGCCGACGTTGCCGGGCCGGTCGCGCGCCCAATCCTGATCCAGCCCGGCAAGGTTCAGGAAGCCGAGCACCCCGACCCGATGGCGCACGGTCACGACGACGACCTCGCCCTCGCGGGCCAGGTTCTCCCCATCGAACCACCAGACCGGCGGCGTCTCGCCGAAGTATTTGCCGCCGTGGCACCAGAACATGACGGGCAGCCTGCGCTTCGCCGACACGTCCGGCGTCCAGACATTCAGGGTGAGGCACTCCTCGCTCTGCCTGAGCCAGCGGCCGTGACTCGGGCCGCCCTGGGCCATGAGGGCCTCGAGCTCCGCGCTCGTCGTGTGCATGTCGCGCGACTCGGGCTGGATCGCGCGGGGTCCGAACTCGGTGGCGTCCCGCAAACCCTCCCAAGGCGTGACGGGAGATGCGCGCCGCCAGCGCCGGCGTCCTCCGACGTCCTGGCCATACGGGACGCCTTTGAACGCAGCGATGCCGCCGGAGGCATGTCCGCGTATCCTTCCTGACGCGATGGTGACGTCCGCGTGCGCTGGCATCGTCGCCGTCATCTCCTGTTCAAAACTTCGTCGAGACGCGGACGCCGTAGGTCCGCGGGTCGGAGGGGATGACCACGCCGAGGCCGCCCACGGCGTTGTTGGCGGCGAAGGTGGGGGTGCGCAGCCCCTCCAGGTTCCGCACATAGCCGGTGACGCTCCAGCGGCTGTCGGTCTTGCTGAGGGTCACGAAGGCGTTCGAGCGCCATACGGGGTTGACCAGCTCATAGGACGCATACTCGAAGCCGTCGTAGTGGCTCGACC
>CAXUBM010000437.1:0-2336 GCA_964249235.1 uncultured Acetobacteraceae bacterium
GCCGACTGCATCACCAGCGCCCGTGAAGCCTCGATGTCGGCGCGCATCTCGGCGGGCGACGCGGCGCTGGTATTCCACAGCTGCCAGAGTTCGCCGTCGCGGCCAGCCTCAACCAGGGCGTCGTGATGATCGGAGGAGAGCGGCACGAGGGCGACGTGGCGCCCGGCCAGGGTAACGGGCTCGAGGAGCGGGACTGGGTCGGACATCGCCGGCCATTGTCGGTGGGCGGCGAGCGGGTGGGAAGGGAGTGCGAGGTCAGGCGGCACCGGGAAGGCGGGCATAGGCGACGTCCTGGAGGCGAAGGCCGCGGTCGATCTCGACGAGGTGGCTGAGCTCCGACCGACCGTGCTCGTCCAGCGGCAGGTGGGGCGCCAGCGCGACGAGGAGTTGGGCGGGGTTGAAAGGCTTGGTGAGGAAGAGGGTCGCGCCCTCATGCAGGCATTGCTGGCGGAGGTTCTCGTCGCGGTAGCCGGTCAGGATGGCGATGGGAACCTCGCGGAAGGCGGGCATGGCGCGCAGGGCGCGACAAACAGCCAGACCACCGCCACCGGGCATGTCGAGATCGAGAAGGAAGAGGTGGGCTTCGTCGTTGGCGGCGGCGAGCGCGCCCTCGCCGTCGGAGGCGGCGATGAGATCGAGGCCGAGACGGGCCAGCATCGATCGGAGGACGCCGCGGATCATCGGATCGTTGTCGGCGATGACGATCCGTGGCCTGGGGAAGACTTGGCCGGCGGGGGCGATGGCAGAAGGGACGGCGCACGTCATGTGCATTGAGGTCGCTCGCTTTACGTCTGGCCGGGAGTATTCTCCTGATCCGTTAACGAAGATTGAACAGCCGACGGGTCGCCGAAGACATCGGTCAGCCGAGTGGTGAAGGCGCCCGGCTTCAGGGGCTTGGGTTGCGTGGGTGCCGGCGCCCAGCCGGTCAGCATGGCGAGGCGCAGGGTGACTTCGACGCGTCCGCCAACGGGCGCCAGCAAGGCGAGGGCCATCGGCATGAGCGCGCGGGGGGGCGGGCTGCGGTCGCGCAACGCGATGGCGTTGCTCTCGCCGGCGGCCTGGAGGTCGCGAAGCAAGGCGAGCGGGTCGGCGTAGGAAAGGGCGAGCTCCTCGGCGTCGGCGACCGGGAGGGCGAAGCCGGCGCGTTGGAGAAGGGCGGCGCAGTCACGCAACTCGGGAAAGGGAGAAATGCGCGGCGATGCGCCGCCGCGAAGGCTACCCTCGGCCTCGATCAGGCTGCGGCGCAGATCGCTCAGAGTGTCGAGGACGGGAATGCTGGCGAGGAAGAGACCGTCGGGGCGAAGGGCGTGGCGGATCTGTATCAGGGTGCCGGGGAGATCGTTGATCCAGTGCAGGGACAGGCTGGCCACGACGAGGTCGAAGCTCCCTTCGGCAAACGGGAGGCGCTCCTCGTCCGCGACGACGGGCAGGCCGCCGGCACGGGCGGCCATGGCGGAAGACAGGTCGAGGCTGACCACCTCGATCGAGCGGGCGGCAAGCCTCGGTGCGACGACGCCGCGACCGCCGAGGTCCAGCGCGCGGGTAAAACGGCGGGTGGTGTCGTCGAGTCGATCGAGGAGCCGGTCGGCGGCTTCGTGCAGGATCGGGGCGACCCGGTCGACGCGGGAGGCGGCGCGCTGGCGGTGGGCACGGACCGCGCGCCGATCGAAAGGGGCGGCATCGCTCATGGGCTGGATGTGCGCCGTGGGGCGGCGCTTGCCAAGCGGGCTCGAACGCGTCTATTGCGGTATCGCAATGGATATGAAGGCAATAGTTCGGGCTGGGATGCGCGCGACGCTCGACTTCCTGCTGCCGCCGCATTGTGCCGGCTGCGCCGAGGTGGTGAGCGGCGACGGCGAGTTCTGTTCGGATTGCTTTACGCGGGCGCGGTTCCTGGTGGAGCCGAGTTGCGCCGGTTGTGCGGCGCCGTTCGAGGCGGAGGGTTTCGCGGGCGCGACTGGCCTGTGCGAACGATGCGAGGCGGCGCCGCCGGCTTGGGATCGCGCGCGGGCGGCGTTCGTCTACGACGCCTTCTCGCGCCGGCTGGTGCTGCCGTTGAAATATGCCGATCGAAGCGAGAATGCGCGGGTGTTGGGCGTGCATATGGCGCGGGCGGGGTCGACGTTGCTGGACGAGGCCGATGTGGTGGTGCCAGTCCCGCTGCACCGATCACGGTTGCGCTCCCGACGCTACAACCAGTCCGTGTTGCTGGCGCGGGCGCTGTTGCGCGGCAGGCGGTCGCCAGTGCTGTTGGTCGACGCGCTGGTGCGGTCACGGCGGACGGCGCCGCTGGCGTTGCAGGGAGCGCGAGCACGGGCGCGCGAGCTGGCGGGGGC
>CAXUBM010000438.1:0-738 GCA_964249235.1 uncultured Acetobacteraceae bacterium
TGCCACGCTTTCGAGATCGTTCTCGTCCGTCGCGAGCGTGATCTTGACCGGGTCGGTGACGACGTCGGTCGCGGCCGAGGCGATCGGTGCGGCGCCGCAGAAGATCGGGAAGGTTGCGATCGCGACGAGACGGGTGACGCTGCGCATGGTCGTGTTCTCCCCCCGGTGCCGTCTCGTTGGGAGGCGGTCCTGCCGGGCGATTCTCGATTAGTCGGCGGCCGATCGAAGACGAACTCAATCGATCCGAAATCTGGCTAATCGGCGCTAATCGGCGACGGCTTTCCCGAGCGATGCATGTTCCGCCGCCACGAAATCCCTCTAAGATGGCGTCGATCCTCGATGGTGGCGTTCGCGTGCTGGCAAAGATCCAGACCGGCTACCGATTCGGACCGTTCCGGCTCTGCCCGGAGCAGAGACGGCTGTTCGCGTCCGATCGTCCGGTCGCGTTGCGCGGGCGCGCCTTCGATCTCCTGAGCTTCCTGGTGGCGAACCGCGAGCGGGTGGTGACGAAGGACGAGATCTTCGCGTCCGTGTGGAACGGCGCCACGGTGTCCGACAACAATCTTACCGTGCAGATGTCGACGCTGCGCCGGACCCTCGTCGCGCATGGCGGCGATCCCGCGGTGATCGCGAACGTCCCCGGCCGTGGCTACCGGTTCGTCGGCGACGTCGAGGAGGCGACGTCCGTTCTCGACACCGGGGCCGCGGTCCCGCCGCAGGCGCTCGCGAACGAGACGG
>CAXUBM010000438.1:748-2327 GCA_964249235.1 uncultured Acetobacteraceae bacterium
TGCCGACGCTCACCGCGCTGCCCGCGGTGACGCCGGCGTCGCGCGCCACCCGTCTGGCCTGGCTGCTCGGCGTGTCGTCGCTGCTGGTGCTCGCGGCCGTCGCCTTTTTCCTGTGGCTGAACGGAGGATCGAGGATGGACGACGAACGTCTCGCGATCGCGGTGGAGCGTGTTCAGCCCGACACACCCGACTTGGCTCGTCTGGCCTCGGCCTACACAGACGCGATCGTCAACCACCCGATCTATTTCGGCGACATCAGGTTCTTTACCGCCGGCGGTTGCGGGAAGGCTGCTCGCTACTGCCTGCGCGGGACCGTCCGCAACACCAGCCGGGAGACACTGCTCAGCATGACGCTGACCGAACGTGTCGGCGGCCTGCTGGTCTACGGACACGACTGGCCGGTGTCGGCCGCACCTTCCGCTGACGATCTGTTCGCCGCCGGACACAAGGTCCTGGCCGGACTAACCCCAGACCTGTTCAAGGCGGAGCTCCTGGCGCAGGGAAGGCCCCGCGACGCGCTCGACTGGTACGTGAAGGCGTCGGTCGAGACCGAAGGCGACGATGATCCGGCGCGTGTGGCGTCCGGCATCACCGACCTCGGAAAGGCTCTCCGGCTCGATCCGACCCACAAGCCGTCCCGTCTCCTGCTCGCGGCGCTCCTTCTCACCAGAAACAGTCTCAGCCCGGAAGCAGACGGTGACCGCGATGCGCAGGTCGCCTTGACGATGATGAACGACATTCTCCTTTCCGAGCCGCGCAACCCCATGGCGCTCGAGGACAAGGCGCTTGCGTTGATCGCGCTCAATCAAGCGCACGACGCGGTCGCGGCGGCCGACCTGGCGCTTCAGATCATCCCGGGAGACACGGGCGTGCTGTCCGTGCTCGCCGACGGGCTCATTCAGGACGATCAGCTCCCTCGGGCATCCGGCATCATCAGCGACCACAAGGACGTCGATGACGGCGGCGCGGCCGCCTCGCTCGCCTACGCCAAACGGGATTACGCGGCGGTCCTCGCAGCGGTCAGACGCTACCAGCAGGGCCAGAGCGTCGACCTGCAGTCGAACCTGATGGCGCTGCTTTCGGTCGCGGCCGAGTTGCGGCTCGGACGCACGATCAATGCCGACATGCTGCTCAGAGCGACGCTGAAGGTTCTTCCGCCGCCATTCCGGCGGATCGGCGCACTCCGGCAGACCTACTACCAGCTTCCGCCTCCCGCTTGGGCGAACTTCACGGAGGCGCTCCGCGCGGCGTCGATGCCGCCGTGACCGGCCATCGAGAAACAGGGGAGATCACCGGCATGACCACAAGCGACGGCGTCACCACGCCGCCCACCAGCCCCGCGGTTCCTCTGGTCATGATCTGCCTCGGCCTCGGCCTCGCGGTGGCCGGCGCCTTTCTCCAGGTCCGCCGGAATCGGCCGCTCGAGCCGCGCTTGTACCGGGTCACCCAGGGCCCGCATCACGGCTGACGCGAACGGCCGGGGGGAGCGATCAGGCGACGGCGGCCCTCGGCCTCGAGGGCGCTGGATGCGGCGGGGCCTGGTCTTCGGGGAGGGTGAGGACGGCGAGGAGGGCTTCGC
>CAXUBM010000439.1:0-2327 GCA_964249235.1 uncultured Acetobacteraceae bacterium
GAACGGCTGTCGCAGGGGCCGATCGTGCGCGGCGACCGCGAGCGTGCGGCGGCGGGGCGGCAGGTCGGCGATCTCCGGATCGTGTCGGCCGGGCTCGGCGCGGACGCCGCGACGCTGTCGGGCGGCAACCAGCAGAAGATCGTGCTCGGCAAGTGGCTCGCGCACGGCGCCGACCTGTTCATCGTCGACGAGCCGACGGTCGGCGTCGACGTGGGCACGAAGGCGCAGATCTACCGGCTGTTCGCCGACCTGCTCCGCCAGGGCAAGGGGATCATCCTGATCTCGTCCTACCTGCCGGAGGTCTACGACCTCGCGGACACGCTGCCCGTGTTCCGGGGCGGCCGGCTGGGCGCGACGCACGCGCATCGCGAAGCCGGCCACGACGCCATTCTTGCCGACGCGATCGGCGGCTGACGAAGGATCCGCGCCATGCCTGACGTCGTTTCGGAGGAAGGCGGGCCGGAACAAGGCGGGCCGGGCGGACCCGGGTCTCCGCTCGCCGATGCGAGGACGGTGCCGGGACGGGACGTGCCAGTGACCCCGAAGCCGCGCGGCTCCGTCCGGTTCGGCTTCCTGCTCAACCTCACGCTGCTCGGGCTGCTGCTGCTGGTGTGGGCGGCGCTCGCGGTCTCGACCGACAGCTTCCTTACCGAGCGCAACCTCGTGAACCTGCTGCGCCAGGCGTCGCTCTGGGCGATCATCGCGGTCGGGCAGACGTTCGTGATCATCACGGCGGGGATCGATCTTTCGGTCGGCGCGATGGTGGGGCTCGCGAGCGTGATCGTGGCCCTGCTGCTGGTGGCGGGCGTGCCGATCCCGGTCGCGGTGGCGCTGACGATCCTGCTCGGCTGCGCGGTCGGCGCGATGCACGCGTTCGGGATCCTGAAGCTCGGCCTGCCGCCGTTCATCATGACGCTGGCGTCGCTCACGGCGCTTCGCGGCGTCGGGCTGCTGATCACCAACGGTTCGACGATCTCGGGATTCCCGCCGGCGTTCACGGGATTCTCGTTCACGTCGCTGTTCGGCCTGCCGTCGCTGTTCTGGATGGTGGTGCTGGTTTCGGTGCCGTCGTACGTGCTGCTGCACCACACGCGCTGGGGGCGGCATCTCTACGCGGTCGGGTCCAATCCGGAAGCGGCGCGGCTGTCGGGTGTCAGGATCGGGCGGACGGTGCTGCTCGCGTACATGCTGTCCGCGTCGTTCGCGGCGTTCGCGGGGGTGCTGACGGCGAGCCGGATCTCGGTCGGCGTCGCGACGACCGGAGACGGCTGGGAGTTGCAGTCGATCGCGTCGTCGGTGATCGGGGGCGCGTCGCTGTTCGGCGCGGTCGGGAGCGTGGTGGGGCCGCTGCTCGGCGCGCTGCTGCTGACCACGATCAACAACGGCGCGAACCTGCTGAACGTCAATCCGTTCTGGCAGCGGATCATCACCGGCGTGCTGATCGTGGTGATCGTGTATTTCGACCAGCTGCGGCGGAAGCAGCGGCGCTAGGGGTGCGTCGGGCGCCGGCGCGCTCTTCGGTCCGCGGACCAGCGGGCCGTGCGTCGGCGCTTCCCGACCTTGTGGGAGGGGTGCGTCAGCTGTCTTCGGAGATCACGCCGCCGTCGTTCCAGGCCGCGCCCGAGACGTTCGGATCGGTCTTCGGGAGAAGCTTCAGGGCGAGGTTGATCTCGGCGCGGATGTAGTCGCCCAGCAGCGTGCTGGAGACGACGCCGTTCGTCGTGGTGCAGACGTAGAGCGCGGCCTGCGGCAGCCGCACGCTGGGCGAGCCGCTCATGTCGACAGGGCCGGTGACGATCATGGATGTGGTGCTGCTCATGCGGCCTCGCTCACTCGACCGAAGCCGAGTTCCGTTGGATCTACGAAGGGGCAAACGGGACGGGCGATGTACGCCGCGTCGCGGGGCGTGCGGATGCCGGCGGCCGGTGAGAAGCGGCGGACGGCGGGCGGTCGGGGCGGAACGAGCGGTCAGGATGTCGATGTTCTTTTTGCAAAAAGAACCAAAAACTCCTGTTCGTCTGGTAGCGTGACGCTGGCGATCGCGACGGACCTAAACGGATCAAAGTCTTTTGCTTCTTTTCTTCAGAAAAGAAGAAGAAGCCTTCTCTCGTGGTCGCCTGTGGCGTAGGGGCGGCTCGTCACGGCGCGGGCAGCGGGAGCGCGTCGTGGTTGGGGCCAGCGAAGTCCGGGGTGGCCGGATCGGAACCGGCGGATTTCGGCGTGGACGCCGGGGTCGGTTCGGGGGCCGGTGGAGCGACGGCGACGGTCTCGTAGCGAATGACGTTCACGTCGGGGAGGCGCTGGTGGAGGTAGGGGAGGATCTGCTT
>CAXUBM010000440.1:0-2326 GCA_964249235.1 uncultured Acetobacteraceae bacterium
GGCGCCGCTTCCGGTGGGGGTGAAGGGGGCGACGCCCCCTTCGGCTGCCTCAAGGAAGGCCTCGATGTCACGACCAAGAAGCAGGGGTATGAACCGGTCGACACGCTCGTCCGGCCAGTTCCACCAGGCGACGGCCAGCAGCCGCTCGACGATGGGAGCCGCAAAGCGGATCCGCAGGACGCGGACGGGGTTGCCGACCACGACGGCAAATGGCGGCACGGGACCGGCGACGACCGCCCCGGCGCCGATGATGGCGCCGTTTCCGATCGCCGCACCCGGCAGGAAGGTCACGCCCTGGCCGATCCAGACGCCGTGGCCGATCGACACGCCGGAGCCGACATGATCGGACCCCGCGAGGTCGCTGGCCGAGGGCCAGAAGGACGCGAGGGCGGCAAAGGGATAGGTGGTGACGGTGTCGGTGGCGTGGTTGCTGACCACGATGGTCACGCCGCCCGCGATCGAGCAGTAGCGGCCGATGGCGAGCGGCGCGTATTCGCCGTCGATGACGGCCGGATTGCCGTAGGTGTGGTCGCCCACCTGCCAGCCATGCGTCTCGATGCCGGCAGCGAGATGGTCGCGCGTGTGCCACCGGCTGCGATCCGGTCCGCCGGACAGCAACCGGCGCAGGGCGACGAAGATCGGCACGATGTCCGGACGGTCGGCGAGCGAGAGGAGGGCGCGGCGTCTGGCGGGCGGGTCCGCCTTGGCCAGGCGGTTGGCGAGGGTCTTGACCGCGGCGGGGTCGCCGGGCGGCAGAGACGGGATCGACCAGGAAGGGTGGGCCTCGTCTCCGTCGGCTTCGAGCTTGAAGCGCTCCCATTGGCCGATCGTGTCGCGGTCGACCGCCACCTCGCCGCCGGGCAAGGGTGTGAGGAGACCCCCGGGCGGAATGCGGAGGGTGACGCCGCCCTCGTCGGAGGCGATGCGGCAGGACAGGAGCGGGCCGGCATGAGCACCGTCCGCGGTCGCGGAGATCGGGCCGCCGTCGCGCCTGATCAGGAAGCACATCTGTTCGCCGAACGGCAGGGCGACGATGTCGACGCCGTTGGTTGCGAGGTCGTGGCGGAGCCGGCCGGTGAGCGGGTCCGCCACCAGACGGGTGCCGTGATGGGTGCGCAGGAGGAAACGCGTTGCGGACATGGAGCGATTGGACCTTGCGGAACAGGCAGGTGAAGAACGGTCTCGGCCGCCGGGACGCGCCGTTACGCCTCCGCGACCCGGTGGCGCCTCGCGACGCCATGCCGCGCCGACGAGTGCCCGGCGAGGGCCGCGCAGACGCGGTCCGTCAGCTTCTGACGCCGATCAGGCTTGACCAGGATGTCTGGCCCGGCGCGGCTGGCGGCGTCGCCGCCGATGTCGTCGTTCGAGCCGGTGGTCAGGAGCACCGGCAAGCTGGGCTCGAGGCGCACGGCCTGGTCGGCGCGCTGCAGCCTGTTCATTCCGCCGGGCACCATGACGTCGGTGAACAGGAGGTCGATCGCGCCGCCAGGCTCGCCGAGGACGGCCGGTGCCCCTTCGGCATTCGCGGCGAGGAGGACGCGGTCGCCGAGATGCTCGGGAGGGTCACGCGCGACCTGGGCGACACGCTCGATGTCCTCGGCAACGAGAATGGTTCCGAGCACGGGCGGATGGCGGTCGGCCGCCAGCCGTTCGGAGGGTTGGGTGACACGTGGTCAGTTCCGCGCGCCGAGCGGTCGCCGTCGGTGTCCTGCTCCGTCACGACCAACTCCGGTGGCCTAGGCGCGTAGCGCTTAGCGTTGTGGTATCGGCCTAACCACGGCAGAGCGTCAACCTCGTTACGATCGGTGATCGATCTGTCACGCCTTCGTGATCAGGCGGGCCATCGGTGCTTCGAACGCGGGCGGAGGAGGGAGCGGTGCCCCCTCCCCGCTCCGCGTCACTCCGCCGCCTGGGAAGGCAGCGCCGGTGTGTCTTGCCGGCCGGGCAGCCCGCGCTGCTTGTCACGTCCCGCCGCCACCTGCTTGAGACGGTTCATCACCGAGCCGGTGCCGGCCGGGATGAGCCGGCCGACGATGACGTTCTCCTTGAGACCGTTGAGCGTGTCGACCTTGCCGGCGGTGGCCGCCTCGGTGAGCACGCGCGTCGTCTCCTGGAAGGAGGCGGCGGAGATGAAGGAGTGGGTCTGCAGGCTGGCCTTGGTGATGCCCTGCAGGACCGGCATGGCGACGGCGGGACGCTCGTTGTCGCGCAGGCGCTTGCTGTTCTCGCCTTCGAACTCGATGCGGTCCACCGTCTCGCCGATCAGGTAGGTGGTGTCGCCCGGGTCGAGGACCTCGACCTTCTGCAGCATCTGCCGGACGATGAC
>CAXUBM010000441.1:0-2325 GCA_964249235.1 uncultured Acetobacteraceae bacterium
GGGCGGACACGCGGGCGCGCTACGTCGGGTTCAAGTGCTTCGACGGGTATTCGACGAGCATCGACATGGCGTCGGCGCTGCAGCCGCAGACCGTGCTGGCGGTGGATTTCGACGGGGCGGCGCTCGACCCGCCGTTCGGCGCCCCGGTGCGGCTGCGGATCCCGACCAAGCTGGGCTTGAAGACTGCGAAATATCTGTCGGCGATCTTCGTGACGAACATCAATCCCGGGGGCTATTGGGAGGATCAGGGATACGATTGGTTCAGCGGGTCGTAGCTGCGGGTCGGGCGGCGGCGCTCCCGAGGCCTCAGGCCGCGACGCGGGGCTCGATGACGCGGGTCGGCAGGTAGCCTAGGGCGGCCCCACGGGCCGCGTGAAAATGGTGGAGGTCGCGGTAGCGGCCGAAGCCGACCGCTTCGGCGGCGTCCAGATACCGGCGGGCGTAGAATCCGACGTCGAGGTCGAAGCAGCGGCGGTTCTCGGCGAAACCGTGCAGGGTGTAATGGTGGACGGACTGGCCGAAGCGTCCGTCCTCGACGGCCCGAGCGACTTCGGGGTTGGCGCGGCGGTAGAACGCGTCCTCGAACAAAGGGATGTAGTCCTCGATGCGTTGCGGGGCCTGACGGGTGCCGTCCATGGCGGCGCTCGCCTCGGTGGCGGTGAGATGGCGCCAGTGTCCGTCGAGCTCGGCATGATGCGCGAGCACCTCGGACGAGGGGACCGCGACGTTGATCGGAAAGATCCAGAAGTCGTAGCGCGGGTCGTTGCGAGGCATCAGATCGTGGTCGGTGCCGTAGCAGGCGCAAGCGGCTCGGCTGAACAGGCCGGTGACCGGAATGACGATACGCTTGGCTTGCGAGATGTAGGCGGCGGTCCAGGCGAAGGTGCTGACCGAAAGGCAGAGGTTGGGGGCGCTGCGCAGGACCTCGAAATCCTCCATCGGGCCGGCGCCGGCGATGAAGCGGGCGTCGGGGAAGGCTTCGCGCAGCGCATCGAGATAGGGACTGGGCGTGAGCTGGCCGAAGAAGACCGGCTTGAGGCCGCTCTTGCGAACGACATCCTGGTAGAACTTGACCGGCAGCACGGTGTAGAAGGGATAAAGTCCGGTCAGGACCTCCTTCATGCGGAGGCTGATGAGAATCTCGTCGGGCCCGACGACGTGCGCGGGCGCGGGGCGACGGGCGAACACCGAGCGGTAGATCTCGGGCGCGAGGAAATTGCCGACGTGCTGGAGATACTCGAGCAACACGACGTCGCCGACGTTCCCGGCACCGATGAGCTGACGGATGGCCTCGTAGTTGATCCGATTGTCGGGAATGCGGAGCGCCGGCTCGACGATGTCGAGCTCGGGCTCGACGATGCCCCACTCGGGCAGGCTGATGCCGCAGATCCGCGCTCCGGGCAGGCGGGCCTGCAGCGAAAGGGCGGCCATGTATTGGATCATGCGATTGGCGAGGTTGCCGAGCGTGCGCACATGGATGACGGGACCGGAACGGGACTGGTCCCGGCGCAGTCCGGCGAGCGCGGTCTCAAGCTCGACGAGGCGCTGCTCGATCCGGGCGCGCCACTGGTCGTGATCCGGCGTCATACCGTCGCTCCATGCGGTGCACGGATCGTTACTGTTGCGGACGTAGGTCGTCAAGCCGAGCGTCGCAACAGCTTGAAGTGGGGTGGAGGGCCGCGTTGCGCCGTTGCCATGTCGACTTCGCCGTTCCCGACGATGCTGTTCGTGCGGTCGAATCCGGTGACCCGGTTGCGGGGCGATCTGGACGGCCGCCAAGTCGCCAAGCCAAACGGTCGGCCCGGATACGCGCCACCAGAACCACTTGTGGCAGCAGCGGCTGATCGGCATAGATGACGTCGGCTTCGAGCACGACCTTCGTGGCCTGCGGCAGGAGCGCTGAATGGAACCGCCTGGTTGAACCGGTGACGTCGACGCGTGCTTCGCCGACGGCTCGTGAGACTGGTCGTCGGCGGCAAGCGAGGCGAGGATCCGGGCCGACGCGCGCGGAGCCCGCCCGTCGTGCATCCCTGGTGCCGCCGCGCGGGTCGAGAGGACGCGTGCGATGACGCGTGGCCTGGTGGGACATGTGGACCAGGTGAACGAGCGTTCGATCACCGGCTGGCTGGCGGATCTGGACCGGCCGGGACGGTTGGAAAGCGTGCACTGCGTCGATGGCGAGGGGCGGCAGGTGGTGTTCAAGACCTGTCACGCGCGCGAGGACGTGGGCCGATTTTTTGGCGTGCCGTTCGGGCGTTTCGGGTGCGTCATCCCGCTGGCGGCGGTGGGCGGCTTGATGGGGCCGGTGACGGTCCAGGACCGTTT
>CAXUBM010000442.1:0-2321 GCA_964249235.1 uncultured Acetobacteraceae bacterium
GTCGTGGTCATAACAAGCCCGCATGCTTTCTATTTGGAAACAGAAAGGCTTGCTGGCCGAGCGGCGTCTGGCGAGCCATGGAGCGAGGCTGATGGTGCGGACGGGTGCTGGTCTGTCGTGCGCGGCGGTGGTGATGATCGCCTCTCCTTGTTTCGGTGCCGTGCCACAGACCCCGCCGGCGGTGGCCATGGTCTCGGCGGCGGTCGTCGACGGTGCGACGGTCGCGGTGCATGGCGAGGTGTCTTCGCTGGTCGCCGGATCGCAGGATCTCGGGGCGATGACGGCGAGCACGGTGCTGCCGCAGCTGACGCTGATCCTGAAGCGGTCGCCGGCGCGGCAGGCAGCACTCGACGCGCTGGTCGCCGACCAGCTCAAGCCGGGCAACGCGGCGTATCGACGGTGGGTGCGGCCGGAAGAGCTGTTCGGAGCGTTCGGGCCGGCGATGGCGGACATCGATCGCGTGACGGGCTGGCTGCGGGCGCACGGGTTCACCGTGCACGGGGTTTCGGCGGACGGGATGACGGTCGGCTTCGCGGGCACGGTGGGCCAGGTCGAGGACGCGTTCGGCACGCAGATGCATCGGCTGTCGCGCGGGGGCGAGGTGCACTTCGCCAATGTCAGCGAGCCGCGCATCCCGACGGCGCTGGCGCTCGTGGTCCAGGGGATCACGCTGCATAACTTCTTCCCCAAGCCGGCGCTGCGGTCGGCGGGGCTGGCGCGCCAGAGCGGGACGACGGGCGCCTGGACGCTGGGCGGAACGGGGCCGGCGTTCCTGACGCCGAAGACGAAGTACGGCACCTTCCAGGCGATCGGGCCGGCGGACTTCACGACCATCTACGACGTCAATCCGTTGCGCGCGGGTAATGCGCTGACGGGTGCGCCGCTGACGGGCGCGGGCACGACGATCATACTGCTCAACGACGGGGACGCGCAGCCGAAGGACTGGACGCGTTATCGCAGCGTCTTCGGCCTGGGCGGCTACAAGGGAACGCTGTCGATCGAGCATCCCGGACAGTGCGGGGATCCGGGGATCAACGAGGACTCGGTGGAGGCGTCGCTCGACATCGAGGTGGGGAGCATCTCGGCCCCGGACGCCAACGTGGTGCTGGCGACCTGTCCGAGTGCGAACTTCAACACGAATTCGGGACTGTTCACGGCGCTGGAGAACATCGTCTCGCTCGGCACGCCGGCGCAGGTCATCAGCGTCAGCTACGGGTTCTGCGAGGCCGGATACGGGCCGACGGCGCTGATGGCCTGGAGCCGGGCGGCGGAGGAGGCGGCGGCGGAAGGGCTGTCGGTCTTCGTGGCGACCGGCGACGCCGCGTCGGCCGACTGCGACAACGACAATACGGAGGCGGAGGCGTCGCTCGGGCTCGCGGTCAACGGCCTGGCGTCGAACCCTTATGTCACGGCCGTGGGCGGGACGGATTTCTCAGACGAGGTGACGGGACAGACCAGCACCTATTTCGCGTCGTCCAATCGGGCGGACGACGAGACGGCGCTGTCGTACGTGCCCGAGATCGTCTGGAACGACAGCTGCGCGAGCCCGGTCCTGCTGGCGCTCGACCAGGAGGAGGGCCTGACCACGGCGACCTCGCCGGTGGCGTTCTGCAACAGCGCGCAGGGCGGCAACTTCCTCGACATCGTCGGCGGTGGCGGTGGCAGGAGCGCGGTGTACAGCAAGCCGGAATGGCAGAACGCCGGCGTCTACGGGGTGCCGGCGGACGGCGCGCGCGACCTGCCCGATCTGTCGATGTTCGCCTCGTCGGGATTCTACGGGCATTTCACGCTGTTCTGCGACTCGGACGCGGCGCAGGGCGGGCTGCCGTGCCGTTACGAGAACGGGACGGACCTGATCGCGCAGGCGGTGGGCGGAACGTCGGTGGCGACGCCGTCGATCGCCGGCATCATGCTGCTGGAGAACCAGTACATGGCGGAGCAGCAGGGCGCATCGGCGCCGGTGCGGATCGGCAACGTGGCGCCGCGGTTGTATCAGCTCGCGGCGGCGCAGTTGGCGTCGGCGACCGAGCTGAAGTCGTGCAACGCGTCGCTCGGCAACAAGACGGGCTCGGTCTGTGTCTTTCACAACGTGACGCAGAACAACAACTCGGTTCCGTGCGTGGCCGGGACGCCGAACTGCTATGCCGATGCCACGGCAACGATGGGGATCGGCGTGCTGTCGTCAAACCTGAAGACCGGCGCCGAAGCCTATCGGGCAAGAACCGGGTACAGCTTGGCGACGGGGCTGGGCAGCGTCGACGCGTTCCACCTGGTAATCGCCTACTAGCAGCCAGGCGGGTCTGGGGGCGCCGCCCCCAGAG
>CAXUBM010000443.1:0-2314 GCA_964249235.1 uncultured Acetobacteraceae bacterium
GGCGGGCGCCGTAGTCGGGCTCGCCGCCCGGGGCGTCGTCGTCGAAACCGCCGCGATTGCTGTCGATCAGGACGAGGTCGCCGCGGAAGCGGTCGATGACCACCTCGGTGGTGTATTTCTCGGCCCCCGACTGGTCGGTCCATTTGCGGGTCTGCAGGCTGCCCTCGACGTAGACCTTGCGGCCCTTCTTGAGAAAGCGCTCGGCGACGTCGGCGACGCGTTCGTTGAAGACGACGACGCGGTGCCACTCGGTCTTTTCGCGGCGCTCGCCGGAGCCCTTGTCGTTCCAGGTCTCGCTGGTGGCGAGGCTGAAGCTGACGATCTTCTGGCCGGACTGGCTGTTGCGGACCTCGGGGTCCTTGCCGAGGTTGCCGACGAGGATGACCTTGTTGACGCTGCCGGCCATGCGGGACTCCTTATCTATGTCGGTCAGCTTAGCAGGCGGGGCCGTGCCGGGAACAAGTTTGGGCGGTCCAGGGGCCCGGCCCCTGGCGGGGTTCGGGGCGGAGCCCCATGCTTGCCTCTCGGCAGGAGGACAAGACTCTGGCGGGCAGCATCGTGGTGCGCGGGGCGCGCGAGCATAATCTGAAGAACGTCGACGTCGCGATCCCGCGCGACGCGCTGACGGTGATCACCGGGCTGTCGGGATCGGGCAAGTCGTCGCTGGCGTTCGATACGATCTACGCCGAGGGGCAGCGGCGCTACGTCGAGAGCCTGTCGGCCTATGCGAGGCAGTTCCTGGAGCTGGCGGGCAAGCCGGACGTGGATGCGATCGAGGGGCTGTCGCCGGCGATCTCGATCGAGCAGAAGACCACGAGCCGGAACCCGCGCTCCACCGTCGGCACGGTGACCGAGATCCACGACTACATGCGGCTGCTGTGGGCGCGGGCGGGGGTGCCGTATTCGCCGGCGACGGGGCTGCCGATCGAGGCGCAGACGGTCAGCCAGATGGTGGACCGGGTGCTGCTGATGCCGGAGGGGACGCGGCTGATGCTGCTCGCACCGGTGGTGCGGGAGCGCAAGGGCGAGTACCGCAAGGAGCTGGCGGAGCTGCAGCGAAGAGGGTTCACCCGGGTCAAGGTGGACGGGACGCTGCACGAGATCGGGGCGGTGCCGAACCTCAACCGCAAGCTCAAGCACACGATCGAGGCGGTGGTGGACCGGATCGTGGTCAAGCGCGAGGGACTGGCGCAGCGGCTGGCGGAGAGCTTCGAGAGCGCGCTGGGGCTGGCGGACGGGATCGTCTACGCCGAGGAGGTGGCGCCGGGAGCCGCGGCGGACGCGCAGGGGCCGCGGACGGTGTTCTCGTCGCGGTTCGCCTGCCCGGTGTCGGGGTTCACGATCGAGGAGATCGAGCCGCGGCTGTTCTCGTTCAACTCGCCGCAGGGGGCGTGCCCGGCGTGCGACGGGCTGGGCGTCGAGATGTTCTTCGACCCGAACCTGGTGGTGCCGGACGAGCGGGTGCCGCTGCTGGGGGGCGCGGTGGCGCCCTGGCGGGGAACGCAGAGCCCGTATTACGAACAGACGCTGGCGTCGGTGGCCAAGCACTTCCGGGTGCCGATGGCGACGATCTGGTCGGAGCTGCCGGCGCGGATGCGCGAGGTGCTGCTCGACGGATCGGGAAGCGAGCAGATCGTGTTCACCTACCGCGACGACGTGCGATCGTATTCGGTGACCAAGCCGTTCGAGGGGATCCTGCGCAACCTCAAGCGGCGCATGGCGGAGACGGACAGCGCGTTCGTGCGCGAGGAGCTGTCGCGCTACCAGGCGGAGAAGCCGTGCGCGGTGTGCGGGGGCAAGCGGCTGAAGCCCGAGGCGCTGGCGGTCAAGATCGCCGGGCTCGACATCGCGGACGTGTCGGAGATGTCGATCAGGCGGGCGCTCGACTGGTTTGCGAGCGTGGGGGAGACGCTGACGCCGCAGCGCCTGGCGATCGCGGGGCGGATCCTGCGCGAGATCAACGAGCGGCTGCGGTTCCTCGACGACGTGGGGCTCGATTACCTGACGCTGGCGCGGGGGTCGACGACGCTGTCGGGAGGCGAGAGCCAGCGGATCAGGCTGGCGAGCCAGATCGGGTCCGGGCTGACGGGGGTGCTGTATGTCCTGGACGAGCCGTCGATCGGGTTGCATCAGCGGGACAATGAGCGGCTGCTGGGAACGCTGCGGCGGCTGAAGGCGCTGGGCAACACCGTGCTGGTGGTGGAGCACGACGAGGATGCGATCCGGGCGGCGGACCATCTGATCGACATGGGGCCGGCGGCGGGCGTGCATGGCGGCGCCGTGGTCGCGGAGGGGACGCCGGCCCCATGTCGAT
>CAXUBM010000444.1:0-1087 GCA_964249235.1 uncultured Acetobacteraceae bacterium
CCCTGGTCGTCCGCGCCGCCCGCCACGCCCTCTCGCCGCAGGCCTGCGCTCGTCTCGGCACCCGCCTGACCGCGCTGGTCTCCGCCCATCGCGGCTCGATCATGGCCAGCGTCGCCCCCTCGGTCGGCGCCGGCGCCGTCGCCGCCCTCGCCGAGAGCCTCAGCCACGGCCTGCACCTCCTCTACCGGACCGACGAGCCCGGCGACGACCCAACGCTCGGCTTCCTCGGCACCGCCGATGCCGTGGTCGTCGGCGGCGCCTCGCCGCAGAACCTCAGCGAGGCCGCCTCCGCCGATACGCCCCTCTTCGCCGATCGCCTCGGCGATCCCGACCGCCGCGGCGCCCAGCTCCTCGCCAGCCTCGGCGAGCAGGATCTGGTGCGGGCGCTCGGCGACAATCTCTCCCCCTGGCCGCGCCGTCCGCTCGACGAGACCGGCCGCGTCGCCCGCGAGATCCGCCGCCTTCTCGACCTATGACCGGATGGCCGAGTTGCCGCGGCGATGACCGCCCCCTATCTTCCATCCCTCGGTGCGCCGGAGGAGAAGACCACGTGGTCAAGGAGACGAGCATCATCGCCCGCCGCTGCGAGCGTGCCGTCGTGACCGCCTATCGCGAGCTGCGCAGCGTCGGCACCGAGGATTTGCCGGCGTTCCACGCCTGCACCACCCTCTACCGCATCCATCACCCCGAAGCCTCGCTCAGCGAGGCCCGCTGCCTGGTCTCCGAATGGATCGACCACCACGTCGTTCGCCGTTCCGCCGGCCCATCCCCCGGCTGCGAGTGCGCCGACTAGACTAGCTCCTCGGTACTGCCGCCTGGGCGCCGCCGCCGCTGCGGCCCCGAAATTGCAACGTTCCCTGCCCGAAGCGCACGTTGGCGCGAAACGGAAGGGTGACATGAACGACGACCCAGGTGTCTCCACAGCTGCGGCCGGCCAGGTCGACGACAAGCAGATCCTCCACGCCATGGGCTACGCCCAGGAACTGCTGCGCGGCATGCGCACCTTCCAGAACTTCGCCATCTCGTTCTCGATCATCTGCATCCTGTCGGGCGGCATCAATTCCTTCAGCCAGGGCCTGAGCAGCGT
>CAXUBM010000444.1:1097-1519 GCA_964249235.1 uncultured Acetobacteraceae bacterium
TAGCGGTTCTGAGCCCTGGCCATGTGCCAGATCGTTTCCGCCTACCCCACCGCCGGCGGCCTCTACCACTGTGGCTCCCTCCTCGGCGGTCGCGCCCTGGGCTGGCTCACCGCCTGGTTCAACCTGGTCGGCCTCGTCACCGTGCTCGCCGCGATCAATGTCGGCGCCTACCTCTTCGTCGTCGGCGCCATCCTCCCGGCGCTCGGCATCGACACCGCCTCGCTCACCCCCTCCACACCCACCGTCCACTCCGTCCTGGTCCAGAGCCTCGCCGTCGCACTCATCACCGCCAGCCAGGGCCTCTTCAACCATCGCGGCATCCGCCTGACCACGCGCCTGACCGACGTCTCCGGCTACCTCATCTTCGCCGTCTCGGTGGCGCTTATCGTCTGCCTCCTCGCCTTCGCCCCCCACCTCGACCC
>CAXUBM010000444.1:1529-2311 GCA_964249235.1 uncultured Acetobacteraceae bacterium
TCCATAACTTCTCCGGCAACCCCGGCGGCGGCGTCTGGCCCGCCGCCCACAGCCTGACCTACCTCTTCCTTCTCGGCCTGCTGCTGCCCGCCTACACCATCACCGGCTTCGACGCCTCCGCCCACACCGCCGAGGAAACGATCAACGCCCCGCGCGCCATTCCGCGCGGCATGATCCACTCCGTCCTCTGGTCGGGCCTGTTCGGCTGGGCGATGCTCGCCGCCATCATCCTGGCCGCCCCCGACCTCGCCAAGGCCGCCGCCCAGGGCGGCAACGCCTTCTTCGCCATCATGGACGCCGTGCTGCCCGGCCCGCTCAAGCTGATCCTCTATCTCGGGATCGGCGTGTCGCAGTATCTCTGCGGCCTCGCCTGCGTCACCTCGGCCAGCCGCATGATCTTCGCCTTCGCCCGCGACGGCGGCCTGCCCGCCTCCGGCCCGCTGCGCCGCATCAGCCCCGTTCACCGCACGCCGGTGACCGCCATCTGGACCGCCTGCGCGCTCTCGGTGCTCTTCACCGTCTACGCGCCCGTCTACACGACGATCGCCGCCGTCTGCACCATGTTCCTCTACATCTCCTACCTGCTGCCCGTCGCCGCCGGCCTCTTCGCCTGGCGCCGCACCTGGCACAGAATGGGACCGTTCGATCTGGGCGTCTTCTACCGCCCGATCGCGGTGCTCTGCATCCTCGGCTGCGCCACCCTGATCTATATCGGCGTGCAGCCGCCCAACGACCAGGCGCTCACCGTCACCCTGGGCTGCCTCGTCGTCGCCGCCCTGGTC
>CAXUBM010000445.1:0-2302 GCA_964249235.1 uncultured Acetobacteraceae bacterium
GGGCCGCCGCTGCCGGGCGGCTGCCGCCGCCGGGTCGCGCGCCGGCTGCCGGCGCGTCGCCACCCAGGCCTGACCTTCCGGAGACGAGAGCCAGCTTCGCCGGAGTTCCACCCGTAGCTCGGCCTCTCGCGTGCTCGCGCGGGCCCTCGCGAGAGCGTTGAGCTCGGCGTGCTTGGCCCAGATCATGTGCGCCGGGTTCCGGATCCAGCGCACCAGTCCCAGCCGTCGGCCACGAACCTCACAAACCCGCGCTTCGGTCCTCCCCAGGCGCGCGCGAGCCTGTCGCAGCACCGCCGCATCGGCCCCGAGCACCTCGGCTTCGAGCGCCTTCTCGGTCGGCGCACGTGCCGGCTTCAAGGCCTTCTGCTCCGCGTCCCAGCCCGCGCGTTCCGCCGCCATGCCATCCCGGACGCGGCGCGCTTCGGCGACCAGCTGGTCCACGGGAGCGTCCACCTTCGGGGCCGCAGCCGCCAGCCGGTCCGCCGTGTCCGAGAAGTCTTGCCGGAGCCCTTTCGCGAGGTCGTTCCGCGCCTCGACGTCGCGGTTCCGCTCGCCGCGTTCGGTGCGCTCGTGTCTGCGTTCCAGGGCCGTCGCGGCGGGACCGAGGTGCTCGGTCGGCGCGCGGTCCACACCCTGTTCGGCCAGGCTGAGGTGGGAGACCTGAGGCGCGTTCGGACCAAGATGGCGGCGCAGGTGGTCGTTCTGAACGGTCGCCCATCCCTCCCGCCAGGCGCGCACCTGCCGGGGCGTCCGCCAAGTCGGTTCCTTGGCCGCAAAACCCTCCGGCGCGACCCGCCGCGTGGTCAGCAGGATGTGGGCGTGGAAGTTGCGGTGATCGCCCTCCTGGCCGGGCCGGTGCAGGGCGACGTCGGCGACCATGCCGAGCGATGTGGCGTGGTTCCGGACGAAGTCCCGGACCAGCTCGCGCCGCTGATCGAAGCTGAGTTCGTGCGGCAGGGCGAGCAGCAGCTCGCGCGCGGGCACGGCGTCTTTGCGGCCCTCCGCCCTCTCCGCGGCGTTCCACAACGCCGCCCGGTCCGCATAGGCCGGAGGCGCTCCCGAAGGCAGCAGGACCTCGCTGAACTCCACGCCCGACTTGCCGGCGAAGTCGAACTCCATGGCCAGGCGTTCGTCCACCAGGGCTTGGCCGGACCGGTAGGCCGCAGCGGCGACGGCGGACCGGCCCGCCGCCCGCTGGATGGTCTGCACGCGCAGCATGTAGGACGCCATCGGCGCACCCTCGTTCGAGCGCCTGCGGCCTGGGATCGCTAAGGGCATCGCCCTTGGCTCAAGCGGCGCGCAGGCTGGTCCTGCGGGCAGATTGAGGGTGTCGGGCGCCGCCTGATCGCACGGTCGCCAGGGCGCAGCCCAGGCGACCGGTAAATGCGCCATTATCCACAAACCGCTCCGACAGCACCATGGACCAGAACGCACTATGATGGTAGCGAAAGTGCGCGAGGTCGGCGAAGAACCTTAGAAGTGCGGGGTGGGTTCGGAATGGACAAGCGACGCCGCAATGCCCGCAGCAGTCGCTACAAGCCTCGCACGGAGGCGCAGAAGGTCCGTCGCAAGGAGCTCTGGGATGCGAGGGAGCACGCTCGCACGAACCAGCGGGCGAAGGACGAGCAGGCCCAGCTCAAGGTCCGCCTGGAGGCCCTCGAAACGGCGCTCCGGGACCATGGACACGGCGGCGTGCATACCCGGCGTCACGTCCGCCCGCTCGATGAGATCGAGGACGACGCGGAGCGACTGCAGGTGCTGAGGGCGCGCGTGGAGCGGCTGGAGGCGCTCTGGGCCATAGACCGCCGCAAACGCGAGACCCGGGGCAAGATCATCATCGGCGGCGCCCTCCTCGCCGAAGTCATCGACGCGGTCGCCGCCGGGGATCGCGACGTGCTCGACGGATTGCTGGACGTGCTGGACCGTCGCGTGGAGGCCGCCCGGGATCGCCTCACCGTGCGCGACCTGCTGGGCGGCGCGGCCCTTCCGCTGCGCCCCGGGACCGATCTCGTCGGGGACGATCCGAAGGGCGTCGCGACGCCCCCGACGGGGCCGGAGTTCGACGCCCTGGTGCAATCGGCCATGGCGGACGAGACGCCGCTTCGCCCTTCGGAGATCGATCCCGACTACGCCGATCTCGACGAGGCCTGGAGGCCTGCCGGTTAGGGCCGTCCGGCCTGCGCCACACCGTCGTGGGTGATGAAGAGCGCACGCCTCGGATCGGACGTTTGAGTGATCTTCGGCGGCGCTTCGGGCCGGCTGGATGCGTCGGCCGGGGGCGGGGGATTGATGACCGTCGCGG
>CAXUBM010000446.1:0-2298 GCA_964249235.1 uncultured Acetobacteraceae bacterium
GCTTTGCTCTGAGGCTGGCGGGCCTTCCCAGAGGGGTCCCCGACAGAGCCAGGGGGGGCTAGTGCGGGCGTAATATCGGAGTTGAGCCCATGGGCAAAGTTGGGCTCTTTGTGCGAACCGTCGCCGCACGCGTGAAGCCGCTACCTTACGATGTGCGTCACCCTCGAACAGTAAGTCTGCCGCCGATCAGCGGGCAGACACTACGGACGGCATATCTTTGCGCCTGGGGCGTCGCCGCCAGTTGCTCGAAATGCGGATTTGTGATGCGCCGGACGCCCGATTAACTCCTTACCGGGCTCGGCTCAGACAAGCTCGACATGCCATTAGAAGGTTTTACGCCTCGTTGTTGGCGGTGCGGCTCCTACAACGTGAGAACCGAGTTTTTCTCCGCCGGTCCTCTGGTCGACAAAGAGAAAGCGCTTCAGGCGCTGCGCGGGCGCCGAACGGAGCTGAAGCATCGAATTGCCGAGTTGCGCCACAAGGTCCCCGCATGAGCGTGATCGAAGGCACCGGGCAAGGAGTCCCGGTCCTCATCCTCAACTACAATGGATGGGACGACAGCTTCCACGCGATCGAGATCCTGTCGCCCTACCTCGACGATCTCTGGCTGGTCGATAACGCCTCGACGGAAGACCGTCTCGACGAAGCGCGCCAGCGATTCCCCCAGCTCCGGACGCTCCGAAACCCGACGAACGGCGGCTGGGGATACGGCTACAATCGGGCACTCGAGGTCGTTGCGGCCGAGGGCTACGCTTCCGCCTACATCGTCAACAACGACGCGTTCCCCGATCCGGGCGCAGTCGAAGCTGCCGCCGCTGTTCTGTCCGCACGACCGGACGCAGCGGCTTGTGGCAGCGTCATCCTGAACGGCGACCGCAGCATCCACTTTACCGGTTTGAACTACAGGGAGAGGACGGACGAGGAGTACAGGTCACAGACCATTCCGGACGGCGTCAAAGAAGTGCGTCACCTCCATGGCGCGGGTATGGCAATATCGATCAGGGCATTCAAAGAAGTTGGTGACTTTCCTGAAGACTACTTCATGTACTGGGAAGACACTGACTGGTTCTGCCATGCGAGGCAAAAAGGTTGGCACGTTTTCCTAACGGGCGATTCTTTGGTGCGCCACATCGGTAAAGGCTCGGATAGCGGCGGGAATACCGACTATTACCTTACGAGGAATCGATTCCTAGCTCTTCGCCGTGGATGTTCCATCAGCGGTCGGCGTGAGACTCTTGTTGGTCTAATCCTGGAGCACCTCTCCGGATGCGAGAACCCTGCATATCGACATGGCTTAGTTGATGGTGTCTGCGGAGTGTTCGGGAAACGAGCACCTTTGTCGCCATCAAGGCGATTTCTTGTTTTCCTGCTCACGTGCCTGGCGTTCTCTCGGCGAGTAGCCCGGCAGAGCAAGGGTAAGCTTAGAACCTTCGTGAACAGACAGGGCGCCCTGTCTCGAAGATAGCTCCTGCCGCTCGTGGCACCTTCCGGCTAGCACGAGACGTGCTGACGAAGCCCCTCTCGGAAGAGAGCGTCTGATTTTCGCGCTCCGGTGACTAGCTGTTGAGGCGACTCGTCCCAAGTCAACCCGACCTGACCTATGTTCAAAGGGCCGTTCCGTGACTGAACTCCCGAACATGGCGGGTGCCTCTAGCGTGATGGGGCCTTGGTGCAGCGAGGTGGCGGTAGCCTGTCGCAGGTAGCTCAGCTACTTCGACTGATGCCGTTCAAGCACCACGCAGCCCGACGTCACCGCATTCCGAAGGCGCTCTATCGGGTCACGAACTGGCCTGAGTATGAGGCGGGGCTACGGCGGCGAGGCGACTTGACCTTTTGGCTCGACAAGGCGGCACTGGCCGGGTGGCAGGCGCCGCGTCGGGCCACGCCCGGTGGCCAGCCGCTCTACTCGGACTTGGCGATCGAGCTGGTGCTGATCCTGCGGCTGGTGTTTCACCTTGCCCTGCGCCAAGCCGAGGCGTTCAGCCGCAGCGTGCTCCACCTGCTCGGGCTCGATCTGGCCGTCCCAGATCATACGACCCTGTCCCGGCGTGGTCGCGGCTTCGCCGGTCGTCACTCCCGCGCGGGACGGCATGACGGCCCGATCCACCTGGTGCTCGACAGCACGGGGCTACAGCTGTTCGGCCAGGGCGAGTGGGATGCCGCCAAGCACGGTCGAACACGCCGGAGATGGCGCAAGCTGCACCTCGCCGTGGACGCCAGCACCGGCGAGATCGCCGCGCACTTACTGACCGACGGCAATGCCGACGATGCCGCGCAGGCGCCGGCCCTGCTCAGGCA
>CAXUBM010000447.1:0-2291 GCA_964249235.1 uncultured Acetobacteraceae bacterium
GTGTTCAGGTGGCGCTCGATGTCGGTGGCGACGCTGCGGCGGGGGGCGGCGGCGTACGGGCGGGCGATGGTCGCGGCGGACGCGTCGATCGGGTCGACGCGGGTGCTGTCGGAACTGATGGTGGAGGCGTCGGGCAAGCGCGGGTTCGTGCTGCCGAACGCGCTGGACGAGGAGACGCTGCTGTTCGCGCAGGCGGCGGTGGCGGGGCGGATGCGCGAGGACGAGCGGGTGGTGATCGCGTACGGGTCGGGGACGCTGACGCACGACACCGACTTCCTGCTCGCCTGTCCGGCGCTGCTGCGGCTGCTGGCGGAGGACGAGCGCGTCGAACTGCTGATCCTGGGATCGTTGAACCTGCCGAAGGCGTTCGCGCGCTACGAGAAGCGGATCGAGCGGCGGCGGCTGACGAACTTCAAGGCCTACCTGCAGTCGCTGGCCAACGCCGACATCGCGTTGGCGCCGCTGGAGAAGACGATCTTCAACGACGCGAAGAGCAACATCAAGCTGATCGAGGCGTCGATCCTGGAGCTGCCGTCGGTGTGTTCGCCGCGGGTCGAGTTCCGGGACGCGATCACCGACGGGGTGGACGGGTTTCTGGCCGAGACGGACGCGGAATGGTACGAGACGCTGCGAAGGCTGGTGGCGGATGCCGATCTGCGCCGGCAGGTGGGGGCGCGGTCGAGAGCGCGGATCGCGGCGTCGTACGCGCCGGAGCGGGTGGTGCCGGAGGCGTTGGCGCCGATTGCGGCGCTGATTCCGGCCGAGGAACGCCGGGCCCGGCGTGTGCTGGTGGTGAACATCTTCTTCGCGCCGCAGACCTACGGCGGGGCGACGGTGATCGCGGAGGAGATGACCGAGCGGCTGGCGGCGCTGGCCGGGACGGAGGTGTTCGTGTTCACGTCGCACGGGTTCGGCGGCCCGCAATACACGCTCAAGCGCTACGTGGCGCGCGGTGCCGACGTGATCGGCATGGCGCTGCAGGGCCACGACGACATCCTCGACTTCGACGACCCGGAGGCGGAGCGGCAGTTCGACGAGGTGCTGGCCGCGGTGAGGCCGGACGTGGTGCATCTGCACTCGATCCAGATGTTCGGGGCGGGGCTGGCGCGCGCCTGCCAGCGGGCGGGCGTTGCCTACGTGGTGACGGTGCACGACGCCTGGTGGCTCTGCACGCGGCAGTTCATGGTCAAGCCGGACAACGAATACTGCTACCAGACCACGATCGACCTGAAGATCTGCGAGCGCTGCATGCCGCACATGGGTCATCTGCAGACGCGGATGAACATCCTCCGGCAAGGGCTGCTGGGGGCGGCGCGGGTGATCTCGCCGAGCGCCTCGCACGGCCATCTGCACCGGATCAACGGGGTCGGGGCCGACCGCTTGGTCGTCAATCGGAACGGGGTGAGGATGCCGCGGCGGCCGCGCCCGGCGCGGGCGCCCGGGCCGCTTCGTTTCGGGTATGTCGGCGGCAACCACACGCTCAAGGGGATCGACACCGTGCGCGCCGTGTTCGGCGGGCTGGAGCGGTCGGACTGGGTGCTGAAGGTCGTCGACAACACGCTCAACCTGGGGTTTTCGTCGTTCCAGCAGCCCTGGACGATGAAGGGGCAGGTGGAGCTCGTGCCGGCCTACAAGCAGGAGGGGATGGACGCATTCTTCGAGGGGCTGGACGTGCTGCTGTTTCCGTCGCTGTGGAAGGAAAGCTTCGGGCTAACGGTGCGCGAGGCGCTGGTGCGCGACGTCTGGGTGATCGCGACCGACAGTGGCGGAGCGGCGGAGGACATCGTGCCGGGGGTGAACGGGGAGCTGATTCCGATGGCGCGCGATCCGGAGCCGCTGGAGGCGGCGGTGGTGGCGCTGCTCGACGCGCCGGCGCGGCTGGCGGGCTACGTCAACCCGCTCAAGGCGTCGATCGCGACGCTGGAGGACCAGGCGGCGGAGCTGAGCGCGATCCTGGACGACGTTCTCGCCGAACGCCGTCCAGCGTGAGCGGGGCGGCGTTCACCCCGGCGGAGGCGCCGAAACCGGCCCGCCGTGACCGAAAAGCAGGATCAGGAGGATGACGACCAGGAGGAAGATTCCCAGGCCGCCGCCGCTCCAGCCGCCGGCGACGGGGCCGCTGGTGCGGTTGTAGCCGCCGTACCAGCCGCGCCGGTAGCCGGTGTGGCCGAAGCCGCCGAGGGCGGCGATCACCAGGAGGATGAGAAGGATGTCGAGCAGCATGCGCGTCGCTCCCGTGTTGCCCGTCGGTAAGGCACGATGAGGGGTTTTGGTTGCGTGCTGTGGGTGCT
>CAXUBM010000448.1:0-2287 GCA_964249235.1 uncultured Acetobacteraceae bacterium
GACGCGGACGGATGCGGTCCAGGGCGAGTCGGGGCTCGGCCTGCCTCGCTACGGACGCGGCAATGTCCGGATCCCCGGCAGCGCGGAGACCCTCGCCACCCATTCCTGCACGCCCGGCCACCGCCGCAACTCGAACCCGCCCTCGTCCGCCCGGTGCGTGTAGGCGAACAGCGCCAGATCGGCGATCGTCGGCGCCTCGCCCACCAGCCAGTCCGCCGCCGCCAGACGCCTCTCCATCACGTCGAGCGCCGCCGCCCCCTTCACCGCGCACTCCGCCAGCCGCTCCCGATGGAGCTCGGCCTCCCGCCGCCACGACACGAGGTTGCGCGCCACCGCCACGTACGGCTCGTGGCTGTATTGCTCGAAGAACAGCCACTCGTGCACCCGCGTCCGCGCCAGCCCCGGCGCCGGCAGCCAGCGCGACCCCTCCGCGACGTGCAGCAGGATCGCGTTGCTTTCCACCAGCACGGCGCCGTCGTCGAGCACCAGCACCGGCACCTTGCCGTTCGCATTGAGCGCCAGAAAGGCGGGTGTCCGCGTCGCCCCGGCGTTCGAATCCGTCTCCACCCAGCTGAACCGCTGCCCGGTCAGCGACAGGATCTCCGCCACCTTCCAGCAATTGCCCGACATCGCCGCGCCGTAGAGCGTCGGCGCCATCCGCCTAGCGCACCATCCCGGTCCGCTCGTGCCAGCCCGCGATCGACTCCTCCGGCAGCTCCTCGAACGCCTGGTCGCGCTCGGCCACCGCCGCCTCCACCCAGGCCGGCTTGTAGGCCAGCAACAGGTGCGTCCGCTCCGGTGCCGCCGGCAGTTCGGTGTCAATGCACGACGCGAACGGATGCAGCAGCTCCGGCCACGTCTCGTCGTAGAGCCACAAGCCGCTGCCGCACAGCCCGCAGAACACCCGCTCGGCCCCGCTGGTCCGCTCGCTCCCATCCTCGTCTCGCAGCCGCGCGTGATAGACCCGCGTATGCTCCCGCCCCGTCACGGCGAGCGTCTCAGCCAGCGCCCCCAGATTGATCGCCGCCCCCGTCCCGCCTTGCGTCTTGCGGCAGATCGAGCAGTAGCAGAGCTGGTACGGCACCGGATGCGGGCTCTCGACCGAGAACCGCACCGCGCCGCAATGGCACGACCCCTCGAGCCGCATCAGGCCGCCGCCACCGTGTGGCGGAACATGTGCGCCCGCGCCGCCTCGTCCATCTCCGCCTTGAACGCGTGCCGGTCCTTCAGCGCCATCGCCCGCACCGCCGCCGGCCGCGCCTCGATCTCGCCCACCAGCCGCTGCACGTTCGCGAGTTCCTTGGCCTCCTCGCCCAGCACGAAGCCCAGCGCCCGCGACCAGCCCCACAGCGCCATGTCCGCGATCGTGTACTCGTCACCGGCGAGGTAGCGCTGGCCGCCCAGCCGGTCGTCCGCGATCCGCCAATGCCGCCGCGCCTCGAACAGGTAACGGCCGACGGCGTACTCCTTCGGCTCCGGCGCGAAGTGCCGGAAATGCACGCACTGCCCGGAATAGGGACCGATCCCTGTCGCCACGAACATCAGCCACGACAGCATCTCGCCCCGCCGCGCATCGGCGACCCCGTGGCTGAACCGCCCCGCCCGGTCCGCCAGGAACAGCAGGATCGCGTTGCTGTCGAACACCACCGTTCCCTCGTCCTCGATCACCGGCAGCTTCGCGTTCGGGTTGAGCGCCGTGAACGCCGCCTCGTGCTGCTCCCCCTTGCGCGAATCGACGGGAACTGGCTCGTACTCGAGCCCCAGTTCCTCGAGCAGCAGCGCCACCTTCATCGGGTTGGGCGCGAGCGAGTAATGGAACCGGATCATGCGTGGTCCCCCGTCTGCGTGAACTGTTCGGCCAGGTTCGCCAACGCGCGCGCGAACACGTCCACGCCGATTGCCGGGATCAGCGCGAGGTCGTCGTTCGCCGACGCCACCCAGTCCGCCGTCCACACCGCCAGCGTCGCCGCCGTGGCCGTCACCGGCAGCAGCGCCACGCCCGCATGGTAGTTCAGCCACGGCATCGGCCCTTTCGTCATCCGATAGCCGAAACTGTGCGTCGCGTCGCACAGCCGCGTCAGCTGCTCCTCGATCTCGTCGTCCCCGACCCGGAACCGCCGCACGCCCGACACCTGGTCGCCGCGCGCGCCGTCGCGCATCGACATCGCCTCGACCGCCGTGTGCCACGTCCCGAACGCGTCGAAATCCCGCACCCGCGCCCATACCGCCTCGACCGGCGCCGGGATCACCGCCGAGACGAACAGCTTCGCCGGCCTTGCCCCCAGAC
>CAXUBM010000449.1:0-2286 GCA_964249235.1 uncultured Acetobacteraceae bacterium
CCCCCGCAACCCCGGCATGCGCTACCGCGCGCTCGGCCGCACCGGCGAGGTCGTCTCGCTGATCGGCATGGGCGGTTTCCATCTCGCCAAGCCAGGCGGCATGGACAACGCCGAGGCCATCCGCGTCGTCCATGCCGGCATCGATGCCGGCATCACCTTCTGCGACAATTGCTGGGACTACAACGGCGGCGAAAGCGAGGTCCGCCTCGGCCGCGCGCTCGCCAACGGCTATCGGGACCGCGTCTTCCTGATGACCAAGCTCGACGGCCGCACCGCCCACGCCGCCATGGGCCAATTGGAAACCAGCCTGACGCGCCTCGGCACCGACCACATCGACCTGATCCAGTTCCACGAAGTCATTCGCATGGACGATCCCGAGCGCATCTTCGCACCCGGCGGCGCCCTCGAGGCCGTCCTCAAGGCCCGCGAACAGGGCAAGATCCGCTACATCGGCTTCACCGGCCACAAATCGCCGCTGATCCACAAGCACATGTTCGAGGTCGCCGACGCGCACGGCTTCCATTTCGACACCGTCCAGATGCCGCTCAACGTCATGGACGCCCACTACGACAGTTTCGAGCAGATCGTCGTCCCCATCGCCGTCCGGCACGAGACCGCCATCCTCGGCATGAAGGCCTTCGGCGACAACTTCATCTACAAGACGAACCTCGTCTCCCCGGTCGAGATGCTGCAATACCCGATGAACCTGCCCATCAGCGTCCAGATCACCGGCATCGACGGCATCCCCATCCTCGACCAGGCGCTGACCGCGGTGCGGACCTTCCGTCCCCTGACCCCGGCAGAACGCGCCGACCTGCTCGCCAAGACCGAGCAGGTCGCCATGACCGGCAAGACCGAACTCTACAAGACCAGTCACCATTTCGACGGCACGGTCCAGAATCCGCAATGGCTGACCGAAACCTAGCAGACCGAAAAACCATCGCGCTCTTGCCCGATGCGTGGACGGGACGGCAGACGACGGCATTGCCCAGCGGCAAGCGCGATCGGCGCGGCCGGCGGCGCAGCAACGAAACGCATCCGAGCACGACCGACCGGACGCCCGCCTTGCCCGCAAGTCGGCTGGCCAGCCGAGCGCCATTGCGAATGCCGGTGACGTATGATGGAGAGCAGGGGGCTGGTGCGCGTGGCGTGCCTTGATCAGGCCGGATGCAAGGGCCGCCGGCCCTTGCCGGGTCGAGGGCAGCGCCCTCGCCTTGCGTCTTGCGGCTGCCAGATGACCGCCGCCGCCGGCGCCCCCGGACCGGCCCGGATCAGGTCTTCTGCATGGCGTAATAGGCGGCGAAGAACAGCGCCAGCGATGCCGTGTAGAAACCGACGATCCGCAGCGAGTCCGCGAGCAGACCGCCTCTGGTCAGCCGCACCGCGTCCTGCATCGACGTCGCCCCCCTCAGGACGACGATCGCCAGGATGCTGAGAATGATCAGATGCCCGTAGACGTCGAGCCGGCCGAAGGCGGGCATCGCGGCGATGAAGACCGAGGCATACCCCGCGCCTCCCAGGCGAAGCAGACCGCGGCCGCTGACCAGATAGAAGGCGAGCGTGAACTCGACGAACCCGGCGATCACCGTCACGAGCGGGAACGCGAGTCCCATCGAGATCGAGGGATGCGTGGCGATCACCGCCGCCGTCCATTGCGGATAGAGGAACTTCTCGATTGCCGTCCAAGCCAGGCCGAAGGCCAGGCCGGCGACAACGATGGGCTCGCGAAGCGCGCGCCAGGTTCGGGAACGGACCGGGATCGATGCGAGATAGACGGCGAGGCAGGGCATGAAGACGTAGTCGACGAGGTGGAAGGCGCCGTATTGGTCGATGGCGATGCCATAGAGCGCGAGTATGCCCAGCCCCGCGAGCACGCATGTCGAGCGCCAGACCAAGGCGAGCGCGATCCCGAACTGCAGGACCGCGATCCGCGTGTCGGTCGTCCGCAGCTCGGGCGTGAGGATCGCCCGTCCCACGTAGGCCGTGCAGATGAAGTAGGCGCCCGAAGCCGCCCGCACGAGCCGTTCCTCCTGCTCCGCGTGGGCGAGGCCGCTCGAGACGAGGCGCGGGAAACGACGCGCCACCGCGCCGTCCAGCACGAAGCCGAGAAAGACCAGCACCGCGAAGCCGGCAAAGATCGCCAGGAAGGTCGGTGACAACACGGTCCCGATCGGGACCGGCCGGTCATGCACGTCGGTGGCCGTGAACCACTTCACGTGACCCCAGGCCGGACCCGCCGCGGCCAGCATCGCCGCCGCCGCCGCGACCGGGCGGACCGCTCCGGCC
>CAXUBM010000450.1:0-2283 GCA_964249235.1 uncultured Acetobacteraceae bacterium
TATCTGATCCCCACATCACGGCCATGTTCGTATACGCCCAGTTCGGCTTGGCCTTCCTCCTCCTCGTCGCGATCCTGATCTTCCTCACCGTCAAGATCGCCGCCGAATGGCAACGCGCCGTCGTCCTGCGCCTCGGCCGCTTCCATGCCGTGCGCGGCCCCGGCCTTTATATCCTCATCCCCCTGATCGACCGCGCGACCGTGGTCATCGACCTGCGCATCCAGACCGCCGGCATCCTCGCCGAACAGGCGCTCACCCGCGACACGGTCGCCGTGGGCGTCGACGCCATCGTCTTCTGGCAGGTCGAGGACGCCAAGCAGGCCGCCCTCGCCATCGCCGATTACCGGCGCGCCATCGAGAGCGTGTCGCAGACGTCGTTGCGCGAAATGATCGGCGCCTCCGACCTCAGCAAGCTCCTCTCCGACCGTCGCACCGCCGACGAGCAGCTCCGCCAGACCATCGCCGCCAAGGTCCAGGGCTGGGGCGTCACCATCCGTTCCGTCGAGATCCGCGACGTCGTCATTCCGGCCAGCCTGCAGGACGCGATGAGCCGCCAGGCCCAGGCCGAGCGCGAGCGCGACGCCCGCGTCACCTTGGCGTCCGCCGAGCAGGACATCGCTCGCCAGGTCGTCGAAGCCGCCGCCCTCTACGCCTCCAACCCGCAGGCGCTCGCGCTTCGCCAGATGAACCTGCTCTACGAGATGAACAAGGATCGCGGCGCCACCGTCCTCATCCCCACCGACCTCGTCAACAGCCTCGGCCGCCTCGCCGCTCCCTTGCCCGGCCTGCAGGCGCCCTAAGCCCAAAGCCTGAGCCCTGGGGCTCCGCGACGGGAACCCGGAAGTCCCGCAACCATTACGGGTAGACCCGCTTCGAAGGCATCGATGGCTCACACCCCCACCGTCCTCCCGCTGCCCAAGGCACAGATCCCAGCCGCCCAGACCCCACGCACCGGTGACCTGCTGGGCCTGGCGGTCGGCGTCGTCAGCATCGCCGCCCTCTACTTCGGCCGCGAGGTCCTGATCCCGATCACGCTGTCGATCCTGCTCAGCTTCGTCCTGGCCCCGCTGGTTCGTGCCCTGCGCCACCTCCACCTGCCGAAAGTGCCGGCGGTTCTGTTCTCGGTCGTCCTCTCGCTGGCGGTGATCCTTCTACTCGGCGCCCTGATCGGTACCCAGGTCGCCAACCTCGCGCAGCACGCGCAATCCTACCAGGCGATCATCGGCAACAAGATCGAGGGCATCCAGAGCTTCGCGGTCGAGACGACGGACCGGATCGTCTCTGCCTTCCACCATTTCAGCCAGCACCACGCCGCCGCGGCGCAGGCGCTCGGCGCGCCCGCACAGGGCAGCCGCCCGCCCACTCCGGTGACCGTCGTGCCGTCGTCTCCCTCCCCGGTCGCCCTGGCCGAGCAGTTCCTGACACCCGTCCTCGCGCCGATCGAGACGATCGGCATCGTCTTCATCGTCGCCATCTTCATCCTGCTGCAGCAGGAAGACCTGCGCGACCGCCTGATCCGCCTGTTCGGCTCGCGCGACCTCCACCGCACCACCATGGCCTTCGACGACGCCGCTCGCCGCCTGTCCCGCTACTACCTGTCCCAGCTGGCGGTGAACGCCTCGTTCGGCGTGCTCGTGGGCATCGGCCTCGCCATCATCGGCGTGCCGAGCCCCATCCTGTGGGCGACGCTCGGCGCCATGCTCCGCTTCGTCCCCTATGTCGGCTCCTACATCGCGGCCATCCTGCCGATCGTGCTCGCCGCCGGCGTCGACCCCGGCTGGTCGATGGCCCTCTGGACCGCCGCCCTCTTCATCGTCCTGGAGAGCTTCCTCGGTCAGGTCGTCGAGCCGTTCCTCTACGGCCACAGCACCGGACTGTCCCCGGCCGCCGTGATCATCGTCGCCATCTTCTGGAGTTGGATCTGGGGCCCGATCGGCCTGATCCTGTCCACCCCGCTGACGCTCTGCCTCGTGGTGCTCGGACGCCACGTCAAACGCCTCGAGTTCCTCGACATCCTGCTCGGCGACCGCCCCGCCCTGACCCCCGTCGAGAGCTTCTACCAGCGCATGTTGGCGGGCGACGCGGACGAGGTTCTCGAGCAGGCCGAGACTCTCCTGAAGTCTCGCGCCCTTTCCTCCTACTACGACGACGTCGCTCTCAAGGCGCTGCAACTCGCCGCCTCCGACATGCATCGCGGCACCCTGCCCGCCGACCGTATCCAGGCCATCCGCAGCGCCGTCGCCGAACTCGTCTCCGACCTCGACACCCACGATGACGCCGACC
>CAXUBM010000451.1:0-2281 GCA_964249235.1 uncultured Acetobacteraceae bacterium
GCGAAGCCCTCCTCGCCGTCCTCACCCTCCCCGAAGACCAGGCCCCGCCGCATCCGGCCCCCTCGAGGCCGAGGGCCGCCGTCGCCTGAGCCATGCTCGCAGGCCGCCCTTCGAACCGGGAGGGTTGGCGAGAATGAGTATGCCGACGAAGAGAAACGCCAGGCCGACCCAGACCGCTGACACCCGACGGCCCTGGCTACGGGGATCGGTTGCGCGACCGGAGCCGCTAGCATCTGCGGTCCGCGCCATCTCGTTCTCCGGGCTCATGAGGACGACCTCGCTTGGTCCAGCGCAGTGACGAAATCGTCCCAGGCCTGATCCGGCAACTCGTAGTAGCTCTGTCGAAGATCACTCACTCGCTGGAAGTCCGCTGGAAGCGCCGCGAGCGTCGTGCGCAGGAGCGATCGAGCGTTGTGGTAGCGGCCGAGTCGCCACTCGGACGCCACGCAGAGCAACGACATCAGACTGGATTGAATGTCGACGCTCTGGAACTGCTGATATCGCTTCACCGCCGGCAGAACACCGCCGTAATCCCGAGTAGCAAACGCGAGCGACGCCGCCTCGCTTCCGTCGTCGGCCTCCGGGAATCGCTTGAGGAAGTCGGCGGCCTCGTTCAGCAGCCCCGCCTCGATATACGCGCTCGCGAGGAGCGACATCGGAGTCGTGTCCCTCGGGTCGATCTCCAGCGCCAAGTGCGCCTTTTCGACCGCGTCGAGCGGCTGGTTGAGCTCCAGTGAAAGAAGACCCTTGCTCGCCAGAGCGATCGCGTTGCGTGGCTCAGCGAGGAGGATCGGCTCAAGAAGACGGCTCACTCGTTCCCCGCCCTTCTCGCCAGCCGAGACCGGACTCAGGCTCAGCCGGACCAGAAGCAGCGTCGCGAGCAGAAGGCGGGAGGGCTTGTGATCATGATCGATTTCCAGCGCCTGGCCGAGTAAGGCGATGCCCTTAGTGACACGCAAAGGATCGTTGTCGCCAACGGTTTCCACTTGCGCTCGGACGTACCAATCGAGCGCGTCGCGTGGAAACTTGGGTTGCAGCCGGAGTTCGGCTTGGAAGAGGGCCGGCCGGATCTCCGTCAGGACGGTTCGCCCCGCGACGAATAGATCCTCCTCGGTCGGCGCACCGGACACCGAAACGTCGCCCCCGAACACCCTGAGGCCGCTCACCCGTTCGATCAGCACCAGACTGAGAAGAAATTCGCGGCTGGTCCTGCGTACGGCGCCTTCCAGACAGTATCGAGCGGGCGCACGGCAGCCACCAGAGCGGAAGAGCTGAATGTCGCCGAAGAAGATTGGATGGGTGACGATCGCATCCGTGTAAGCGGATGCCAGTTCGTTCATGCCGCGCGCCCCGATCGCCGAGAGATCGTTGACCGCGATCGCGAGACGTTCGTCAGGCATGTTCGAGACTCCGTTCCTGAGCTGGATGAAGCTGATCGCCGTCGCCAACAGGATCACCAGCAGCAACGACGCACCGAGCGGCCACGCCAAGCGAACGACGCGCGCCTGCCGTGACACGGGCGGAAGCGCCGCGAGCGCCGGAAGCACCTCCGAACTCTCGAGCGCCTCCGGCGGAACCGCCGAACCCGACTGCGCGACGGTCGTCTCCGCCTCGACCTCGCCGACGAACTGATAGCCCCGGCCGGGCACGTTCACGATCATCGACGGATCGCCGCCATGCGCCGCGAGCGTCCGACGCAGCGCCGACATCTGGACGGTCAGGTTGTTGTCCGACACCGTCGTGCCGGCCCAAACGGCCGCGAAGATCTCGTCCTTCGACACCATCCGATCGCGGTTCCGCACCAGGACACTCAGAAGGTCGAAGGCGCGGCCCTTCAGCGCGACCGGACGATCGCCGGCGACAAGCTCCCGGCGTTCCGGGCAGAGCCGGAACGGGCCGAAACGGTAGCCGGTCTGGATCTTGGCCAGCACGCGAATACCACCATCGAAGGATCCACCATTCTACAAGGCTTTCGCGCGGCGGAAACCCGTCTCGATCGCGAAACGCGAAGGTGATTAGCGCCGATTAGCCATCTTTCGCCCCGATTGAGTTCGTTGCCGTTCATCGGCGCCTTATCGAGAACTCCGCCCGGCAGCACCGCCTCGACACGAGACGGAACGGGAGGAGAAGACAGATGCAAACCGTCACGCGCCTCGTCGCCATTGCGACCTTTCCCGCCTTCTGCGTCGGCACGCCGATCGCGCACGCCGCCACCGACCGCGTGGTCGACCCGGTCAAGATCACGCTCGCGACGGACGAGAACGATCTCGAAAGCGTGGCA
>CAXUBM010000452.1:0-1952 GCA_964249235.1 uncultured Acetobacteraceae bacterium
CCGCAACCAAGCCGTTATGAGCGGCCCGCTCTAACCATTGAGCTACAGGCGCAAGGAGGCGCCGCTGTGATGGCGCATGAGGGACGCGACTTCAAGCCGGGAGCGTGGCCGCGGCCTCAATCAGCCTCGGTGCGCGGGTAGACGGCGCCGGTCCAGGGATCGATCAGCCAGGTGCCGGTGACGCCGCGCCGGTCGGTCGCGTGCGCGCTGATCAGCTGGCCGGCGACGTTGGTGAAGGGCCGGACGGCGCTGACGGCGGTGTAGCCCTTCGACGCGAGGAGGGATGCGGCCTGCGCCTCGGTCAGCAGCGGGGCGACCAGGACGTTGCCGGTTTCGGCATCGATCGTGATGCCGTGGAGCGCCACGCCGTAGCGGGTGGCATCGGCGGTGTAGGTCGCACCGTTTCGCTGCAGGTTCACGAGGTCGGTGTAGCCGAAAGTGCCGAGCAGGGATTTCAGCGCGTCGGGCGACCAGACGGAGGCATCGTCGGCGGCGCGGGCGATCGCGACGGGAGCGGCGGCGAGCAGGAGGGCGGCGGCGACGGGGGCGAGGCGTGGGCGCATGTCGGTCTCCCGGAATGCTGTTCGTGTTGCCGCTTGGCAGCGCCCGGAGCGGGCCGGTAGTTTCCGGCGCCCCATGGAGAGGTTGGTTCGATGGACGTCTCGAAGATCGGCACCGGCAAGGCGCCGCCGTCCGACATCAACGTGGTGATCGAGATCCCGCAGGGGAGCTCGGTCAAGTACGAGGTCGACAAGGACAGCGGCGCGGTCGTGGTGGACCGCTTCCTGTTCACGTCGATGGCGTATCCGGCGGCCTACGGGTTCATCCCCGGCACGCTCGCCGACGACGGCGACCCGGCGGACGCGATGGTGCTGGTGCCCTCGCCGGTGGTGCCGGGTGCGGTCGTGCGGTGCCGGCCGATCGGCGTGCTTCTGATGGAGGACGAGAGCGGGCAGGACGAGAAGATCCTGTGCGTGCCGCACGACAAGATCCACCCGCAGTGGCAGACGATCGAGCGGGTCGAGGACCTGCCGGACATCTACCGGAAGTCGATCGAGCACTTCTTCACCCGCTACAAGGACCTCGAGCCCGGCAAGTGGGTGAAGGTCACGGGGTGGGCCGATCGCGAGAAGGCGGAAGAGGTGATCACGAAGGCGATCGCGGCCTACAGGCCGTGACGCGTTGCCGCGGCGTCAGCTGTCGTAGCTGACCAGCGCGGTGAAGGGGACATCGATCCGCTCGCGGCCCTTGAGGAAGGCGAGCTCGATGATCGCGGCGGCACCGACGACCTCGGCGCCGCTCTGGCGGAGCAGCGCGATCGAGGCGGCGAGCGTGCCGCCGGTCGCGAGCAGGTCGTCGACGACCACGACGCGCTGGCCGGGCCGGACGGCGTCGGACTGGATCTCGATCCGGTCGGTTCCGTATTCGAGGGCGTAGTCGAGGCCGGTGGTCGGGCCGGGAAGCTTGCCGCGCTTGCGGAGCATGGTGAAGCCGCAGCAGAGCTTCAGCGCCAGCGGGGCGGCGAGCAGGAAGCCGCGGCTCTCGATGCCGGCGAGGATGTCGGGCGCCTTCATGCGAACCGCCGCCGTGAGGCGGCTCACGGTGACCTGCCAGGCCTCGGCGTCCCGCAGCAGGGTCGAGATGTCGTAGAACAGGATTCCCGGCTTCGGGAAATCCGGCACGCCGCGGATGTGGTCTTTCAGGTTCATGGCGGCGCTTGTAGCGCGGCCGGCGCGCGCGCGGGAGACCCGGCCGCGCGCCGGCCGGCGACGGTCACATCGAGTTCTTGACGGCGTTCGCGCCGTTGGTGACGCCGGTGCCGGCGGCGCCGACGTCCTGGCCGGCGCCGGCGACCGTGTTGCAGGCCGCGAGGCCAAAGGCCGCGAGCAGAGCGGCCGCGGCGAGAGCTGACTTCCGAGACATGGTACTCCGTCCCTTGTTGATGATAAGGC